>JBEGPH010000001.1:0-80908 GCA_041181555.1 Actinomycetota bacterium
CTGAACGAGTAATGTGATCGCGTGGCGATGCCAATATTCCATGTGGGTCGCTCACTGCTACGCCGATTCTTGCTTTGCCAATGTCGAAGGCTACTCGCCTACCGGAACGCATATTTACTTGGCTAGCTCGCTGCGAACCGCGTCAATTGCGGACTGAATCTTGGTGACGTCGGAACCGCCGCCCTGAGCGGTGTCATCCTTACCGCCACCGCCACCGCCAAGGATGCCACTAGCAATCTTGACAAGAGCTCCAGCTTTATGGCCTGCCACTTGCGCTTGCTTAGTCAGTGCAACTACAAGCATCGGCTTCCCATTTACTTGAGCAAAAAGCGCCGCAACGGCAGAATCATTTTGTAAGTGATCTCGCAATTGCAAGGTAAGGCTCCTAAGTTCATCTACCGAGCCTAGATTCCCTACATTTGCAGATGCGAAACGAACCTGACCGACTGAGTCTGCGCTAGCAACGATCTGGGGAATTAGAGTGGCAAGTTGCTCGGCTTGCAGTGCGGCCAATTTCTTTTGAGCTGACTTCAATTCGTCTACGGTTGACGCAATGCGCTCCTCGAGCGATTCACGATTGCTCTTGAGAAGTTCAGACAGACGAGATACGAGTGCGCGTTCGTTTGCAAGCGCCCTAAAGGCTTCGATTCCAACTAACGCTTCCAAGCGGCGTGAACCCGAACCAACAGATGATTCACCAATGAGCGATATCAAGCCAACCTGCGAGCTTCTAGCTACGTGAGTACCACCGCACAACTCGCGTGACCATGGACCACCGATTTGAACAACTCGAACGCTATCGTCATAGGTCTCGCCAAACAGCGCAACTGCTCCCCAAGTTTTTGCCTCAGGTAGAGACATGAATTGTGCGCTAACGGCAAGATCCTGACGAATGGCCAAGTTGGTAACTTCTTCGATTTCAGACTTGGTTGCTTCACTGAGTGCTTGACTCCATGAATAGTCGAGTCGAAGGTATCCGGGCTTGTTGTAGGAGCCAGACTGTAGTGCTGTGGGGCCAAGAACTTCGCGAAGTGCCGCGTGAACCAAGTGGGTGCCCGAGTGAGCCTGGGCTGCACCGAGTCGCCAATTTGCATCGACAGAAGTGACTGCCTTCATGCCTACATTCACTTCGCCAGAACGAACCAGAACCTTGTGGCTGATAAGACCCTTGACCGGTTTCTGAACATCCAAAACCTCGAGCTCGAAGCCGTCACCGCGAATGAATCCAGCGTCCGAATCCTGACCACCCGATTCGGCATAGAAAGACGTTTCATCAAGGATTACTTCAGCTACCGAACCCTGTACCACCTGATTTGCCTGTTTGCCATCAGCGATGAGTCCTAGGATTTTTCCAGAGGATTCGAGCTCTTCGTAGCCAGTGAACTTAGTAACACCGAGCTGACGGAACGATGAGTAAACAGATAGATCTGTTCCACCAAGTTTCTTCTCTCGAGCATCGGCCTTAGCCCGATCGCGCTGCTCAGTCATCAATGCCTTGAACGCGTCGCGATCAACAGTCAACCCTGCTTCTTCGGCTATCTCAAGCGTTAGATCTATAGGGAAACCATAGGTATCGTGAAGCAGGAACGCCGTATCTCCACCCAGTTGCTTGTCGCCAGAGTTCCTTACCGAGCTGATTGCTTCGTCAAGAACAACCGTGCCAGAACTTAGCGTGCGCAGGAATGCCTCTTCTTCGGCGACTGCCGTGCGAAGAATTCTGTCGAAGTCAGTCTCTAATTCTGGATACGCATCCTTCATCGCGTTCTTTGATGTTTCAAATAGTTGACCAAAGGTTGCGGTTTCAACACCAAGAAGGCGCATCGATCGGACCGTTCTGCGAAGCAAACGGCGAAGTACGTAGCCTCTGCCATCATTCGCCGGGGTCACTCCATCACCGATTAGCATCAGGGCGCTGCGAACATGGTCAGCAACAACGCGCATGCGAACGTCGTCTTCTACTGAGGCTCCGTAAGTTTTGCCACTCAGCTTCGCCGCGAGATCCAAAACTGGACGAACTTGATCGATTTCGTAAAGATTCTCAACGCCTTGCATCAAAAACGCGACGCGCTCTAACCCCATGCCAGTGTCAATGTTTTTCTTAGGCAGTTCACCCAAGATTTCAAAGTTATCTTTACCAGTACCCTGACCGCGCTCGTACTGCATGAAAACAAGGTTCCAAATTTCGATGTAACGATCTTCATCTGCTTCTGGTCCGCCATCTCGACCGTAAGCGGGACCGCGGTCATAATAAATCTCAGAACACGGCCCTGCAGGACCTGGTTGACCCGTTGACCAGTAGTTGTCTTTCATTCCACGGCGCTGAATGCGCTCCATGGGAATGTCGGCAACATCGCGCCAGATTTGAATACTTTCGTCATCGTCTTTGTAGACGGTCACCCACAACAATTGCGGGTCCAGTTCAAGTCCACCCTCAGATTGCGGCTTGGTCAGGAATTCCCAGGCGTATGCAATCGCCTCTTTCTTGAAGTAATCGCCAAATGAGAAGTTGCCATTCATTTGGAAGAAGGTTCCGTGGCGTGTGGTCTTCCCCACTTCTTCAATGTCGAGTGTTCGCACGCACTTTTGCACTGAAGTTGCACGAGAGTAAGGCGCCGGCACAAGACCGGTCATGTATGGAATGAATGGAACCATCCCGGCGACGGTAAACAGTAGTGAAGGATCTTCACTAATCAGCGAGGCACTCGGAACTACTGTGTGGCCTTTGCTCTCGAAGAAATCGAGCCAACGCCGGCGGATCTCGGCGGTCTGCATTACTTGTTGCTTGGCTTAGTAGCCGGAGACTTTTTTGGAGTGGCTTTACGTGTGGTCACAGGCTTCTTGGCAGCGGACTTCTTAGGAGCAGCCTTCTTTGCTACCGGCTTGCTCAACTCGGCTTCACGCTCGCGGAATCCCTCTGAGATGGCGGCGCCGAATTCCTTGGCACGAGCAGCAGCGTCGTCAACAACTGCGGCAGCCTTAGGGTTCTCAGCCAATTGCTTTGCTACGGCTAAACCTGCTGCGATGCCAGTGACAAACCAGAAAATCTTCTTCATTTTGACCTACTTGTTCTTCTTACCCAGCAACGCGGAACGAATGCCCTGGGTTAGTCCAGCGATTTTTACCAAAGGTGCACCAACTGAAGCGCTAAACACTGCGACCAGTGATTTTACATTTGTTGAAACATCAGCAACGTTCTCGGTGATTACGTCTAGACGTGCAAGTTGTTTGTTGGTTTCAGTGACAGTTGTAGTGAGTTCAGTGAGTAGCGGAGCGACAGAGTCGTTGAGATCGTGAACTGAATCACGCGCTTCATCGATCAATCTGCCGAGCTTGAGCAATGGAACGCCAATGAAAATCACTAGCAGGGCAAAAGCCGAAGCAGCGATAATCGCTGCGATATCTCCGCCACCCATCTGAACTCCTAAATTAGTTATGAAACTTTAGCGAGCTGCGTAGTACTCAACAACGAGCTGAACTTCACAAGTAACTGGAACTTCTGCTCGCTTTGGACGACGCACCAAAGTCGCGTGCAACTTTGATAGATCAACGCTTAGGTAACCAGGAACAGGAGGAAGAACATCAACGTGACCTCCTGCAGCGGCAACCTGGAAAGGTTCGGTAACTTCACTCTTTGCGTGAACGTGAATCATCTGTCCAGGCTTTACACGGAATGAAGGGCGGTCGATTCGTTCACCATTAACCAAGATGTGGCGGTGAACAACCATCTGACGTGCCTGAGCGATGGTGCGGGCAAAACCTGCACGAAGAACAAGAGCATCTAGGCGCATTTCCAAAAGCTCAACTAGGTTTTCACCAGTTAGGCCCTGTGTGCGCTTAGCCTCTTGGAAAGTCTTGCGAAGCTGTGCTTCACGAATTCCGTACTGTGCGCGAAGACGCTGCTTCTCGCGAAGACGTACCGCGTAGTCGCTGTCTGCCTTCTTCTTGGTGCGTCCGTGCTCACCAGGAGCGTATGGGCGCTTTTCTAGATACTTGGCAGCCTTAGGAGTAAGAGCTAGCCCGAGCGAGCGAGACAAACGAGTCTTGCTGCGAGTACGTGTGGTCTTTGACACGTTTTCCTTTCGATGAGCCAATGGCTCGATAGCGATATTTGTTCACATTTCGGTTCAGAGGTCGAACCTTTTGCCACGGATTCGTCCGGCTATTGGACAAACCGCACCGTTGAACACAGTTACAGCCGATATCTGTGCTCGAGTCGGCAACCTCCCTAGCCTACCAGCGGGTGCCGGCTAATGCCAAGGCTCAACGACGGAATGATCTGATGATGCTTCGCAATTTGGGCCAGCGTTCGGCTAGCTCTCTTTCAGCGCCGATGTCTTTCGGCTGGTAGTACTCGACCATGTCTAAATCGCCATCCAGGTATTGCTGCGGTAACACGGCTCGGCTGTCATCATGCGGGTACTGGTACCCCTTACCGTTTCCAAGCTTTGCCGCCCCAGGGTAGTTTGAACTCCTGAGGTGCTTTGGCACCGCACCACTGCGCCCGCCCCTGACATCGTCCAAAGCCAAATTGATGGCCAAATAGGCGGAATTAGATTTCGGTGCCAGTGCTAAGTAAATCGTTGCCTCCGCTAATGGAATTCGCCCCTCTGGCATGCCGATAAGTGCCACGCTTTCAGCCGCAGCAACTGCCAGCGGCAGTGCTTGAGGATCAGCCAAGCCAATGTCCTCGGCAGCCAGAATTATCAATCTACGGGCAATAAAGCGTGGATCCTCCCCACCCTCAATCATTCTGGCCAAATAGTGAATTGCCGCGTCGGCATCGCTTCCTCGCACGGATTTGATGAACGCGCTGATTATGTCGTAATGCTGATCGCCATCCCTGTCATAGCGAACTAGAGCCTTATCGATAGCCGATTCCACGGCTTGTTGTGTGATTTCGAAGGGTGATTCACCAATGCCTTCGGCGGACTGTGCCGCTGCATCGAGAATGGTCAGTGCCCTACGGCCATCGCCTGCAGCAAGTCGGGCAACTTTGCTGGCTAACTCCTCGCCTAACTTAAAGCGACCATTTAGCCCTCTGGCATCGGCGACTGCGCGATTCAGAAGCTGCAGCAAATCAGACTCACTCAATGGTTCAAGGGTAAGGAGCAAACTCCGCGATAAAAGAGGACTAATCACCGAAAAACTAGGGTTTTCGGTGGTTGCAGCGATGAGTGTTACCCAACCGTTCTCCACGCCGGGTAACAGGGCATCTTGCTGTGCCTTACTAAAGCGGTGAATTTCGTCAAGAAAGAGAATGGTTCCCACGCCGTAGGACTCGTGATCTCTCCTGGCCGCTTCCATTGCATCACGAACATCTTTGACCCCAGCTGTAATCGCACTTAACTCAACAATTCGCCGACCGGAACTCGTCGCAACAGCGCGAGCCAAAGTCGTTTTTCCGGTTCCGGGAGGCCCCCAAAGTAGGACGCTAGTCGTACTGCCCGATATGCCTGAGCTGACTGGTTCGGCCAATTTACGCAGTGGACCGCCAGGTTTGAGAATGTTTGATTGACCGACTACTTCATCAATTGTGCGAGGCCGCATTCTCGTGGCTAAGGGCGCCAACCCCTCAAACATGCTGTCGGTCATAAAAACAGGTTACAAGCAGCCGAGTGTGGATTACCCGTAAAATGCCTAGGTAGCAATCATTGGAGGACATTTTGGCATCAAAGAAGAAGCAGCAAAACCTGTTTAGCTCAACCAGCAACAAACTTGCGGAATACGAAGCAAAACAGCAACAGCATGCCAAACTGTCGGCACGACGCAAGAACGATAATCGAATTGCCCTCATCGCCGCGGGTGCCGCCCTAGTAGTTGCCTTAGGTTCTCAGTTTGCGTATTCGGCAATCCATCCGGCACCAAAATCAAGTGCAACCGCTGCTGCCTCAGCTTCGGCCAGTCCGTCTGCTCAGGAGTCAAATGGCCCACTGGTTCCAAATGCGTCTCTAGCAGAGAATCGCGTTTGGAACGGTTCCATGCAGGTGAATAAGTCGACACTCGGTTTGAAACTTTTTGGAGACAAAGCACCTCAGGCTACAGCTAACTTCATCGCCCTCTCGAAGAAGGGTTTCTATAACAATGTTCCTTGCCACCGCCTAACCACCTCGGGCATCTTTGTCCTACAGTGCGGTGACCCAACCGGTACCGGTACCGGAGGCCCAGGCTACTCGTTCGGTCCAATTGAAAACGCCCCGGCGGCCGCAACCTCCGGCATAGCCACCTATAAAAAGGGTGTTCTGGCGATGGCAAACAGTGGAGGGGCTTACACCAATGGTTCGCAGTTCTTCATTGTTTATGCCGACTCTCCCCTAATGCCGAATTACACGGTCTTTGGAGAGATCACGAGTGGCCTGAATTCGCTAGACCCAATTATCAAGGCCGGTGTATCTGGCGGCGGTAAAGATGGCAAACCAACCGTCGAAACCAAGCTCGGCGCCATCAAACTAAACTAACAAAGCAAGTAAACGAACGCATCAGCGTCTAGCTAAAGGAGCTACCCATGACTGCAAGCACCAAATTCGGCCGCGTCGATTCAGAGAATAATGTCTTCGTTCTTGAGCTCGGTTCAGAGCGTAAAGTGGGTCAGTATCCAAACGTCAGTGCCGAAGAGGCTCTTGCGTTTTATGAACGCAAATTTGCAGACCTAGAGGCACAGGTGCGAATTTTGGAACAGCGCGTTAAAAACAAAATTGACGCTGCAAACCTTGGAAAGCAAGCCGCAAAACTAAGTGAAGAACTAACCTCACCAAACGCTGTTGGTGACCTAAACAACTTGCGAGCTAGGGTTACTGCCCTCACCCCAGCCATCGCTGAGCTTGGCGCTGCAAAGGCCGAAGCCAACAAGGAAGCGATTGCCGAGGCACTGGCTGCCCGTACCGCGCTCGCGGTGGCCGCTGAAGAAATTGCCAATCAAGACGCCGCCAAAACTCAATGGAAGCAAAGCGGTGAAAAGATGGCGAAACTGTTCGAAAAGTGGCAGGACAGCCAAAAAACCGGCCCTAAGGTACCAAAAGCCCAAGCAGACCCAATTTGGAAGCGATTCTCGCTTGCACGCACTCGATTCGAAAGTGCAAAGCGCCAATATTTCGCATCTTTAGACTCTGCCAACAAGGCCGTACGGGCGAAGAAAAACGAGATCGTCGAGAGCGCTGAAAAAATTGCAGCTGCTGGTTCAGATTCAGTCGTCGAATATCGAAAACTGCTTGACGCTTGGAAATCAGCGGGAAGAACCCCAGGAAAGTCAGACGACGCACTTTGGGCACGCTTCAAAGCCGCGGGTGACACAATTCACAGCGCCCGCCAAGCAACTGCTGCTGTTGAATCTGTCGAACATAACGCAAATCTCGAAGCAAAGCTTGCTCTTCTAAAGCAGTACGGTGACATCAACCCGGCGAGCGGGCTAGACGAAGCCAAAAAACAGCTGCAGGATCTTCAGAAGAAGTGGGAAAAGATCGGGCGCATTCCTAAGGAAAAACTTCGTGAAGTTGAAGATAAGTTGAGAGCAATCGAAAACAAGGTTCGCACTGCTGAACAGGATCACTGGCGCAAGACCGACCCTGCATCAATAGATCGCAGCAATTCGGTAATTTCACAGCTTGAAGACTCGATCAAGAAGCTGGAAGCCGAGTTAGCTGCTGCAACTACTTCTAAAAATGAAAAGAAGATCAAGGACGCAACCGACGCGCTTTCTGCGCGTAAGGCTTGGCTAGAAACCGTTAAGGCAGCCGCTAACTAAATACTTAGCCGTTGTGTACGCGGTACACGTCGTAAACCGCTTCAATTCTCTTCACGGCGTTAAGTAAGTGCTCGAGCGTAGCTGGGTCTCCCATTTCAAATACAAAACGGCTAAGTGCAACTCGATCTGAACGAGTTGAAACTGATGCCGAGAGAATGTTCACGTGGTGCTCACTTAGCACTCGGGTGACATCGGAGAGCAACCCGGAACGGTCAAGAGCCTCGATTTGAATTTGCACTAGGAAGAGCGATTTAGAATTTGGTGCCCAACTAACATCCATTAGACGCTCTGGTTCCGCACGCAGCTGGTCAGCGTTCTTGCAGTCCGCTCTGTGAACAGACACCCCAGACCCTCGAGTAACAAAACCGAGAATTTCATCGCCTGGCACCGGGGTGCAGCATCTGGCTAGCTTTGCCATTACATCGGCGTCACCGCGGACCAAAATTCCTGAGTCATTTGATCGGTTTTGGTTCTGAGAACGAGCCTTGTTTGGAAGCTCAAAAACAGCTTCAGCAGCTTCGGCATCAGTGGCAATCGACGCTGATAGTTTCTCAACAACCTGCTGAGCTGAGATGTGCCCCTCGCCAACTGCGGCGTAAAGTGATTCAACGTCATTTAGTCGGAGTTCATGAGCTAGATCCAACATTGATTCGCTTGACAATATTTTCTGCAATGGAAGATTGTGCTTGCGCAGCGCCTTAGCGATAGATTCTTTGCCGTGCTCCACTGCATCTTCACGCCGCTCAGCACTAAACCACTGCTTGATCTTGGCCCTTGCTCGCGGAGACTTTACGAAATTCAGCCAGTCTTTGCTCGGAGCAGCCTCAGGAGACTTACTGGTGAAAATTTCAACCGTGTCACCCGATTGCAGCGGTGTATCGAGTGGTACTAACCGACCATTTACCTTGGCCCCCATTGTGCGGTGACCAACATCCGTGTGTACTGCGTAAGCAAAGTCAACGGGAGTGGCTCCCCCAGCAAGACCAATTACTTTGCCCTTCGGTGTGAATACATAGACCTCTTTAGCTCCGATCTCAAAGCGCAAAGAATCCAAGAATTCACTTGGGTCTTGAGTTTCAGCCTGCCAATCGCTGAGGTGCTTCAACCAAGCTAGATCTTCATCGGAGCGTTCATTGCTTTCACCAACTTGCTCCTTGTATTTCCAGTGAGCCGCAACACCATACTCAGCTCTCTGGTGCATTTCCTGGGTTCGAATTTGAATCTCTACTGAACGACCCTTGGGGCCGATCACCGTTGTGTGCAACGACTGATAGAGATTGAACTTAGGCATTGCAATGTAGTCCTTGAAGCGACCCGGCACGGGATTCCATCTCGCATGGATAGCACCAAGAACCGCATAGCAGTCGCGCACGCTAGGAACAATAACTCGTATTCCGACTAAATCGTAGATGTCATCGAATTCACGACCGCGGACAACCATCTTTTGATAAATGCTGTAATACTGCTTAGGCCGGCCTGCAACTTTGCCCTTGATCTTGTTGTCTCGGAGGTCGTCTTCAATCTCAGCGATAATCGAATCGATTACCTGCTCTCTTTGTGGTGCTCGCTGTCCAACCAGGTTTACGATTTCTTCATAAACCTTTGGGTATAAGAATGAGAACGAGATATCCTCAAGCTCCCACTTGATAGTACTAATTCCCAGTCGATGAGCAAGCGGAGCGTAAATTTCCAAAGTCTCTTGCGCTTTTCGCTTTGCCGACTCTGCAGAAACATAACCCCAGGTTCTTGCGTTGTGTAGTCGGTCGGCTAGCTTGATCACCAA
This sequence comes from Actinomycetota bacterium, assembly GCA_041181555.1. Lineage (GTDB taxonomy): Bacteria > Actinomycetota > Actinomycetes > Actinomycetales > Microbacteriaceae > Rhodoluna. The sequence goes on from JBEGPH010000001.1 coordinate 9,522, forward strand.
AACTCTGATGTCTTTGGACATCGCAACAACCATTTTGCGAACTGTTTCGGCTTGAGCGTGATCGCCGAACTTAACCTTGTCCAATTTAGTAACGCCATCAACCAGCATTGCTACCTCGGGGCCGAAATCTCGCTCCAATTGTTCGAGCTTGTATTCGGTGTCCTCAACCGTGTCGTGAAGAAGAGATGCCGCGAGGGTAACCGGTCCGATACCGAGTTCTGCCAAGATTTGGGTTACCGCAAGTGGGTGCGTTATGTAGGGTTCGCCACTCTTTCGCTTCTGCCCGCGATGAGCCTCTTCGGCTACAACGAATGCCCGTTCAATGATCGAAAGGTCTGCCTTGGGATGATTGGCTCTTGCTAATCGCAGTATTTCGTTCAACTCGGCCGTGTACACGCCATACTTCGAAAAGATTCTAGGCAGCATGCCTCTAAGTGTGCTTACGCTGCCAGTTGGCGTTGGATCGGTCACTCGAGACTCCTGGTCGGTTCAGAGAACCAGACTAGCAACTAGCGCAGGGAAAGGACCTTAGCGGCAGCAACAGCGTACTTGCTCTCCCTCTCACGAAGGTGAGAATAGAAAGGCGCTGCGATGAAAATTGTCGAGTAGGTACCAACGATAATTCCAATGAAAAGTGCGAGTGAGATGTCTCGCAATGTGCCAGCGCCGAGTAACCATGAACCAATGAACAAAATTGCTGCAACCGGAAGCACTGCTACAACCGATGTATTTACCGATCGAACCAAGGTTTGGTTAATAGCCAGGTTGACTTTTTCAGCAAATGTTGCCGACTCACTGAATTCAATTTCAAAGGTGTTTTCACGAATCTTGTCAAAGACCACGACTGTGTCGTAGAGCGAGTAGCCAAGAATTGTCAGGAATCCGATTACCGCCGCTGGAGTTACCTCGAAGCCGAGCGCACCGTAGACACCGGCAGTGATGATCAAGTCGTGAATCAAGGCAAGCATCGCCGCAGCAGACATCTTTAGCGTGCGAAAATATAGGGCCATAAGTACAGCTGCTAGAGCAATAAATACAAGCAAACCGTTAACGGCTTTGCCGGTGATGTCGGCACCCCAGTTCGCGCCAACGAATGAACTGGCAACCTGGTTTCCCTGCAACTTGTAAGCAGATGCGAGAGCCTGACGCACTGATTCAGATTCGGTGTCGGTCAATTTGTCTGTCTGAATTCTTAGGCTGTCGGTTCCAACAGAAGTGACAACCGGATTAGCCGCTGGAATAACAGTGTGAACGGCGTCAATCGCAGTTTGATTGCTTGACTGAGAGACTCCGGTTACACGAAATTCCGATCCGCCGCGGAATTCAATTCCAAAATTGAAGCCACCGCGTGCAATAGGAAGCACCACTGCGAGCGCAATCATCGCAAGAGCAATGATGTAGAAAACCTTGCGCTTACCGATGAAGTCGAACGAGCGCTTACCGGTGTAAAGGTCGTTACCTAGATCGCTGAACTTTGACATTAGTTTTGCCCTCCGTTAGCCGATTCGTTAGCTTTGCGCTCCGCAATGGTTTGACGACGTGATGCTTCCTTTGAAACCTTGCCGCGCTTAGATTCACTAACGGCTGCAGAAACGCGGAACTGACCTCGTCCGACGTAAGAGCTACCTCCCAGTGCAGTTGCATCGAAGCCCGAAAGCTTGTGCCCAGATGAGAAGAATTTATTTTGAGCGAGAATCTGAAGCATCGGGTGGGTAAACAGTGCCACCACCGCGAGGTCAATGAGCGTTGTCAAACCAAGAGTGAAGGCGAATCCTCGCACGCTTCCAACGGTCAAAGCCCAAAGCACAACCGCAGCCAGCAAGCTAACACCGTCAGAAACCAAGATGGTGCGAATTGCGCGTTTCCAACCAGCTTCGACTGCTGCGCTGAGAGTTCGACCATCACGAAGTTCGTCTCGCACACGCTCGAAATACACGATGAACGAGTCGGCGGTAATACCGATGGCAACAATCAAACCGGCCACTCCTGCTAGTGAGAGACGGTATCCCTGACGCCAAGAAAGAATAGAAATTGCCAGATAGACAACGATGGCTGCCACAACTAGTGAGCCGATAGTGACCACGGCAAGGCCGCGATACTGGAACATGGAGTAGATAATCACTAGCAAAAGACCGATCGCACCAGCGAGCAAACCGCCCTTTAGCGACTCAGTTCCAAGAGTTGCCGAAATGTTTTCCTGGCTTTGCACCTCAAAACCAATTGGTAGTGACCCGTACTTAAGTTGGTCAGCGAGTGACTTTGCAGTTGCCTGAGTGAAGCTTCCGGTGATTTGGGCTGAACCGTTAGTAATTACCGCGTTTGTCTGAGGGGCGGTAATCACGTAGCCATCTAGTGTGACCGCAAACTGGTTACGAGGACTAGTCAATGGGTAAAGTCGCGAGGTTACTGCGCTGAATGCTGATGTTCCCTTTGAATCGAAACTAAGGTTTACCGCCCAGGTGTTGGTCGATGCACCGGTTGAAGTTGAAACTGTTCCAGCCTGTGCGTCTGAGATGTTGCTTCCGTCTACCTCAACTGGACCAAGAATGAACTTCTGGGTTCGTGAAGAGTCACAGGTGATAAGCGGAACGGTTGGGTCATCCACCTGACCCGGCTTGCGAAATTCTGTCGCACAGTTGAAAGAGTCATACTGAGATCGGAGCGCCGGAGTGATCCAGTTCAAATCGCTCGCATCCGTAGGAGCAGCATTTGGTGTTGCACTTGCCTTAGCGCTTGAGCTCGGCTTGGCAGAAGGACTTGCAGAAGCTGAGTTGCCTCCACCTACCGAAGCGGCAGCTCCAGAATCGGTAACCAAAACTGCACGGAATTCAAGTTTCGCAGAACTCTTGATCAACTGAAGAGTGCTGTCTGATGGTGTGCCGGGAATCTCGACGATGATGTTCTTATCACCAGAGGTTGTCACGGTTGATTCTGATACGCCAGTTGAGTCAACGCGTTGACGAATGATTGAAACCGCCTGACTCAATTGCTCTGCGGTCACGGTCTTACCATCTGCCACTGATGGGGCAAGAATGATAGAAGTTCCACCCTGGAGGTCTAGCGCTAATTCGGGTGCAAAAGTGGCACCAGGAGTCTTGGTAACTATGCCCAATCCGATGATTGCTGCAAAACCAATGATTAGAGCTAAAAGCCAAGCCAGGCGCTTACGCGCGTGCTTAGTCACAGATGAAACAGCCACGGGTTATCCTCGCTGGTAATTACTTGGTGGTCTTTTTAGCCACTGGCTTCTTTGCCACTGGCTTTTTAGCCGCTGCGGTTGAAGTAGTGGTCTTTTTAGCCGCTGGAGCCTTAGTTACTTCAGGCTTTCCTGCTTCGACAGAGCGTACAGCCAATTTGTTTACTGACAACTTAGTGCCAGGAGTTGACTCAATGACAATTCGGTCTGAATCAACAGAGACCACTTTGCCGTAAACGCCGCTGGTCAACATAACAGTCGAACCGACTGCAATCGAGCTCTGCAAGGCGTCTGCCTGCTTCTTACGCTTTTTGTTGCTCATAACCATGAACAAGATCATCACTGCAAGCGCGGCAAGTAAAAAGAAGTTTTCCAAGGGAAAGCCAATCTGTCGTTTGAGGCCTGCATCAGCAGGCAAATGACGCGAAACCGCGTCTCAGCAATTATAGGTCAAATAGACGAGCTTGCCCTGTAACTGACGGGTTGAGACCCAGGTGCTGGTAAGCCTTCGGGGTGGCTTCTCTTCCCTTTGCCGTGCGCGAAATTAGGCCTGTGCGCACCAAATAGGGCTCGACAACTGATTCAACCGTGTCCTGCTCCTCCCCGACTGCAACCGCGATTGTCGCCAGACCAACGGCACGGCCGGCAAACTGGGTGCAAAGCAGCGTAAGCACATCCCGGTCCAGCCGGTCAAGGCCAAAATCATCAACTTCAAAAAGCTGAAGTGCTGATCTAGATACCTTCTCGTCGATAACCTCGTGCTTTTGAACTAGGGCGTAATCTCGCACTCTTCGAAGCAGGCGATTGGCTATTCTCGGAGTGCCGCGGCTGCGAGTGGCTATGGCTTCTAGTCCGGAGCTCGTAATCGCTACGTCAAGTTTCTCGGCCGCCTTGGCGATAACCCTAGATAGCTCCTCGTCGCTGTAGAACTCCATGTTTGCCGTAAAGCCGAATCTGTCTCGAAGTGGACTAGCCAACAAACCACTGCGTGTTGTGGCTCCGACCAGGGTGAACGGTTCGAGATCAAGTGGAACCGAAGTCGCGCCTGGCCCTTTTCCAACCATGACATCGATTCGAAAATCTTCCATGGCAAGATAAAGCATCTCTTCGGCACTTCGAGACATTCGATGAATCTCATCAATGAAGAGCACATCCCCAGAGGAAAGAGATGAAAGTATCGCGGCTAAATCACCGGCATGCTGAATTGTTGGACCACTCGTTAATCTGAGATTGCTCTTGCTTTCATTGGCAACAATCATGGCAAGGGTGGTTTTACCCAATCCAGGCGGCCCTGCAAATAGCATGTGATCTGCAGTACGTGACTGAATGTGCGCTGCTTCAAGAATAAGTGAAACCTGCTGCCGAACAGTTTCTTGTCCGATGAATTCACCCAGAGACTGCGGACGCAGCGAGGTTTCAAAAGCTAATTCGCTTTGATCTTTGTCAGGGTTGGTGATGTCACTCATGACTATTTACTCAACAATGCGAGGCACTCGCGCAAGAGTGTTGGCAAATCTTTAGATGCTGCTTGTTTCGATACCGATTGGACTACAGGCAGAGCGGTCTTTTCGTTCCAACCGAGGCTTTGAAGAGCGGAAAGCAAATCAACTTCGAGATTGCTTCCACTTGATGAAGTTGACTTCAATTTGCCAGCGAGCGTTACGTTTATAAGTTTTGCAGTCTTCACGCCAACACCGGACACGGATTCGAAAGGCTTCGAATCGTCGTTAGCCACGGCTAAGGAGATTTCTGCAGAGCTCAAGCTGGAAAGAATGTTCAAAGCCGTTTTTGGACCTACGCCCGAAACACTGCGCAAAAGGTCGAAAAGCCCTCGTTGTTCAATGGATTCAAATCCAAAAAGTTGAAAGCTATCTTCACGAACGATGAGAGTAGTCCATAGCGAGAAATCCTCATCTACTGTGGCCATTCGCGCCAAAGCAGATGGGACCGATACCAAATAACCCACACCCGAGACGTCAAGCACTACTGACGAGCCAGTGGCAGTCAGTACTTTCCCGCGAAGTGAAGCAATCACCCAAAAAGACTAACTAAGCCCGGCGAGATTTCTTGGATGCCGCTTCGGCCTTACGCCAAGCTTCTTGAGCTTTAGTCAGGTTACCGACGGAAACTTCTGCAGTTGGACGCCAACCTGCAGTTATTGCAATCGCTAGTGCGTCTGCGGCATCTGCCGGCTTTGGAATTTCCTTTAGACCCAGTAGCTTGGCAACCATGAACCCGACCTGATCCTTATTAGCTCGACCAGATCCGGTTACTGCCGCCTTCACTTCAGATGGCGTGTGCAACTGAATGGGTATACCTCTCTGGTTTGCCATTAGTAGAACTACTCCGGAGATCTGGGCGACGCCCATGACAGTGCGCAGATTCTGTTGGGCAAAAACCCTCTCTAGAGCAACCAGGTCGGGCTTAAAGGTGTCAAACTTATCGGACAGTGCTTTGGCAATTCGACCAATACGTTCATCGAGCTCTAGCGAGTTTTCTGTCCTAATTGTGTCTACATCAAGAAACGAAACCGAACGATTCTTGCCAACCTCAACTACGCCAACGCCACATCGGGTAAGACCTGGGTCAACCCCGAGAATGCGTCGGCTGGTCAACTAGTCTCTTTCGAGTTCTGCGAGAACTTCGGCAGACATATCGAAGTTGGTGTAAACGTTCTGAACATCATCTGAGTCTTCCAACTCGTCAATCAGATCGATTACCTTTCGAGCGGTCTCGGCGTCAACCTGCATTGGAATAGACGAAACAAACTCTGCGTCGGCAGATTCGTAATCAATGCCAGCACTCTGAAGAGCTGTTCTTACGGCGACCATCGCACTCGGATCTGTGGTGATTACAAATTGCTCTCCACGATCCTCGATGTCCTCAATACCAACTTCTAAGACAGCATCAAGAATGGCGTCTTCGGTTGCACCGCTGGCTTTTGAAACCACAATCACGCCCTTTCGGCTGAACTGGTAGGCAACGCTACCGGGATCGGCCATTGTGCCATTGCCATTCTTAAATGCCAAACGCACTTCAGCCGCTGCGCGGTTTTTGTTATCGGTAAGACATTCAACCAGCAGCGCAACACCGTTAGGGCCGTAACCCTCGTACATGATGGTCTGGTACTCAACCGCGTCCGCTCCACCACCAGAGCCACGCTTGATTGCGCGGTCAATGTTGTCGTTAGGTAATGATGACTTGCGACCCTTTTGAATCGCGTCGTACAGAGCGGGATTTCCATCTGGGTCTGGCCCGCCAAGACGCGCAGCAACTTCAATGTTCTTGATTAGTTTGGCGAAAAGCTTCGCACGCTTACCATCGATAGCGGCTTTTTTGTGTTTGGTGGTAGCCCATTTGGAGTGGCCGGACATAATGCTCCCGTGAGTGACGATTTTGTAAAAGTTTACCTAAATCAGGTCGATTAGCAGTTGGTGAATCCGAGTCTCCCCTGTGACCTCAGGGTGGAATGAGATGCCGATAACTTTTCCTTGCTTGACTCCAACCACGCGACCGTCCTTTAGTTTTGCTATAACTTCGACTCCATTCCCTACTCGATCAACAATCGGGGCGCGAATGAATGCCGCATGAACAAGGCCTGGAACGCCGGCAACATCGAGGTCTGCCTCAAATGAATCATTTTGGTTACCAAACGCATTGCGAATAACCGTTACATCCAATCCGCCGAAGGACTTTTGCCCGGATGCTGGATCTGCAATTTCACCCAACATGATTAGTCCGGCACAGGTTCCGAGAACCGGAAGGCCATTCGCGATCGCCTTTTTCACCGGTTCGTACATGCCGAAAATTTCAGACAGCTTGGATATGGTGGTGGACTCACCGCCAGGAATTACTAAAGCGTCTACCTCTGCCAGTTGGGCCGTAGTCTTAACCTCAATTACATCGACGTCGAGTTGCCGGAGGGTAAGAACATGCTCACGAACATCACCCTGAAGGGCAAGAACGCCAACGGTCTTTCTAGTCAATTACCAACCGCGGTCGGCAAGACGGTGTGGCGCAGGAATGTCGTTGACATTGATTCCGACCATTGCCTCACCCAATCCGCGACTAACCTGTGCCAAAACTTCTGGATCGTTGTAGAAAGTAACGGCCTTAACAATTGCCTTGGCTCGTGACACTGGGTCGCCCGACTTGAAAATTCCTGAGCCAACGAATACCCCGTCTGCACCGAGTTGCATCATCATCGCTGCATCAGCAGGTGTAGCAACACCACCTGCGGTGAACATCACCACTGGTAGCTTGCCTGTGTGCGCTACCTCTCGAACTAGTTCGTATGGTGCCTGAAGTTCTTTTGCAGCTACATAAAGTTCGTCTTCGGTCTTCGCAGCAAGTGCGCGAATCTCAGAACTGATGGTCCTGATGTGTTTGGTTGCCTCTGATACATCTCCGGTACCTGCCTCACCCTTTGAACGGATCATGGCAGCACCTTCAGTGATTCGACGAAGTGCCTCACCGAGGTTTGTGGCTCCACAAACGAAAGGAGTTGTGAATTTCCACTTGTCAATGTGGTTTACGTAATCCGCAGGAGACAGCACTTCAGATTCATCGATGTAGTCCACACCAAGTGCCTGAATGATCTGAGCCTCAACGAAGTGGCCGATGCGTGCCTTGGCCATTACTGGAATGGATACGGCCTTGATAATTCCGTCAATCATGTCTGGGTCTGACATGCGGGCTACGCCGCCCTGGGCACGAATGTCTGCAGGCACGCGCTCGAGTGCCATAACAGCAACAGCACCAGCATCCTCAGCAATCTTTGCTTGCTCCGGGGTGACCACGTCCATGATCACGCCACCCTTGAGCATCTCGGCTAGGCCGCGCTTGACAAGTGAACTTCCGGTGGTTGGCTTGTTTTCGTTCATGGCTCAATTCTAAGCGGAGTATTTGCTCCACGCTGAAGCGATTTCCTCGCGCACCTCACCTAGCAGTCGAGGCAACGCCTTGGTCTCCGCAATAATCGGAAAGAAATTGGCGTCGTTTCGCCAACGGGGAACAATGTGCTGGTGCAGGTGGCCAGCAATTCCAGCTCCAGCTACCTCACCCTGATTCATACCGATGTTGAATCCGTGATTCTTGCTGACACCGCTAAGCACCCGCATAGCCTGTTGGGTAAGTTCGGCAATCTCATTTACCTCTTCGGTTGTGGCCAAGTCATAGGTGGGTACGTGACGGTAGGGGCAAACTAAAAGATGGCCACTGTTGTAAGGAAAAAGATTCAATAAGACGTAGCCGGTTTTTCCTCTATGAACGATGAGTGCCTTTTCATCCGACATTCCCGGGCCTAGGCAAAACGGACACTCGTGATCAGCTGGTTGCTGCCCCTCTTGGATGTAAACCAAACGATGCGGAGTCCACAAATGTTGAAAAGCATTTGGTACACCTGGAAGGTCAGCGGAATTTTCCAAAACTAAACCTGAGTCTTGTTATCGACAATCGCACGAATTCGAGCGATGGCATCGGCTACCGGGATTCCGTTTTCTTGTGTTCCATCTCGGAAGCGGAATGACACTGCACCAGAATCGCGATCTTGACCGCCAGCAATCAGCATGAACGGAACCTTAGCCTTGGTGTGGTTCAAGATTTTCTTTTGCATACGATCGTCGCTGTGATCGACACTGACTCTGATGCCATGACGACGAAGCTCTGCCGCAATATCATCTAGGTAACCGCCGAACTCCTCAGCCACTGGAATACCAACTACCTGTAGCGGTGCAAGCCATGGCGGGAAGTGACCCGCGTAGTGTTCGGTAAGCACACCGAAGAATCGCTCAATTGATCCGAATAGCGCTCGGTGAATCATTACTGGTCGCTGACGCGTGCCATCAGGTGCCGTGTATTCAAGTTCGAATCGCTCAGGCAAGTTGAAGTCCAATTGGATGGTCGACATCTGCCAAGTGCGCCCGATTGCATCGCGGGCCTGCACAGAAATCTTTGGACCATAGAACGCTGCTCCACCAGGATCAGGAACTAGCTCTAGACCAGACTGCTTGGCCACTTTTTCCAAAGTTGCTGTTGCGGTTTGCCAAACCTTGTCGTCTCCAACAAACTTTGGGTTTCCTTCTTCTTTAGTGGAGAGCTCTAGATAAAAATCATCGAGACCGTAATCACGTAGCAAACCGAGAACAAAGTTGAGCACATTGGTTAGCTCAACCTCCATCGATTCCGGAGTTACGAATAGGTGTGCGTCATCCTGGGTCATCCCGCGTACGCGAGTAAGACCGTGTAGCGTGCCAGATTTCTCGTAACGGTAAACCGACCCGAACTCAAACATTCTTAATGGAAGGTCTCGGTAAGAGCGTGATTGTGAACGATAAATCAAAATGTGGAATGGGCAGTTCATCGGCTTCAGGTAGTAATCCTGACCCTGTTTGCGAACAATCCCCTGTTCATCAACTTCTTCGTCGAGCTTCATGGGTGGGAACATACCCTCGGCATACCAACCCAGGTGACCCGAAATCTCAAAAAGGTTCGACTTTGTGATGTGCGGCGAGTAAACGAATTCGTAGCCCGACTCTTCGTGGCGCTTGCGTGAGTAATCCTCCATCACGCGTCGCATGATTCCACCCTTGGGATGGAATACGGCTAGGCCGGAGCCGATCTCCTCTGGAAACGAGAAGAGATCCAACTCCTGTCCAAGCTTTCGGTGGTCGCGCTTGGCCGCCTCCTCGAGTCGTTCTTGATGCGCACGCAACTCGTCCTTGGTTGGCCATGCCGTTCCATAAATGCGCTGGAGCTGTTTGTTCTTTTCGTTGCCACGCCAGTATGCCGCTGCCACTCGAGTGAGAGCGAAGGCGTTCCCAATCATTCGAGTGTTAGGAAGGTGTGGGCCTCGGCAAAGGTCCTTCCATATGGTGGAACCATTTGCCGGGTCGACGTTGTCGTAAATGGTCAGGTCGCCAGCGCCTACCTCGGCTGCGCCCTCGCCTAAATCGCCACCTTTGAGACCAATAAGTTCGAGTTTGTAAGGCTCGCCCGATAGTTCAACCCGCGCGTCGGCATCGTTTGTAACCCGGCGAATAAATCGCTGACCCGACTGAATAATCTTCTGCATTTGCTTCTCAAGAGCACGCAGATCTTCGGGAGTGAAGGGAGTCTCAACGTCGAAGTCGTAGTAGAAGCCATCAGCAACCGGAGGTCCGATTCCAAGCTTGGCTTCAGGATTGATGTTCTGTACAGCCTGTGCCAGAACATGGGCTGCCGAGTGACGGAGTATGTTCAAACCGTCGGGACTAGAAATGGCAACACCCTCGGCGCTGTCTCCATCGGATAGCTTGTGTGCAAGATCGCGAAGTTCTCCGTTGACGCGCATTGCAATAATGCTTTTGTCAGTGAATAGACCGAAGCCATCAGCACCGTCGGCTAGCTCGGTTGCTACTCCATCAACTGTGACCTTCAAAATGGCACCTTTCAATCTCTGCAATTCTAGCCAAGTGCTTAGGCGAGCCTTGCTAGATAACCGTCGAGCCATAGTGTTTTCTTATCCCTATGGGAATCCTTAGCCGCAAGAGCAAATCAGAAAAAGAGCAGATTCGAGTCGAGGATGCAATCATCGCCTCGGAAGAATTCCAAAAGAACTCCATGGCAGCCAAACTCAATTGGCTTCGAGCTGGTGTGCTAGGCGCAAACGATGGAATCGTATCTACCGCAGGCTTGGTAATGGGCGTTGCCGGAGCAAACCCGAATAACACATCCGCAATATTCATCGCTGGCGTTGCCGGATTAGTTGCTGGATCTATTTCGATGGCCGGCGGCGAATACACCTCAGTTTCAGCTCAGCGCGACAGCGAAATTGCCTCACTCGAAAAAGAACGCCAGGAGCTGATTGACGACCCTGCAAAGGAACTTCGTGAACTGATTTGGTTCTATGAACAAAAGGGCCTTTCCTTCGACACCGCCTCAATTGTGGCCAATGAACTTACCGCCAAAGATGCCCTGCGCGCCCACGCAGAAGCTGAATTGGGCATCGATCCGGACCAACATGTCAGCCCTACCCACGCTGCAGGAGCTTCGCTAATTGCCTTTGCTGCCGGATCGCTACTTCCACTTCTTGCAGTTACCAGCTTTGGCCAGGAAACCAGAATTTATGCGACTGTAATCGCCGTGGTGCTTTCACTTGCCCTGACCGGCTACGTGGGGGCAAAGATTGGTGGCGCTAAGAGTCTTCGTGCCATTATTCGAAATGTAACAGTGTCGCTACTTACTATGGGAATCACCTATGCAATTGGCTTCCTATTGGGAACTTCAGTCGCTTAGGCTCACGTAAAATCAACTGGTGAGCAAATTCCAGAAGGTTGATGTTGCCCTTATCGGCGGTGGCATCATGAGCGCCACCCTCGGCACTTTTCTGAATCTGCTCAATCCCGAATTCAAAATGGTTGCCTTCGAGCGACTTGATGACGTAGCTCTGGAGAGTTCCAATCCTTGGAACAACGCAGGCACCGGCCACGCGGCGCTCTGTGAACTCAACTACATGCCAGACAGCAAAGACGGGTCTCTACCGTCGCCGGCGAAGGCAATCCAGATCAACGAACAATTTCAGTTGAGCCGTCAATTCTGGGCTTACTTGGTAAAGCAGGGCATTCTTGCTGACCCGAGATCCTTCATTCACTCAACCGCTCACATGACTTACGTCAAAGGCGAAAAGGACGTTGATTATCTGCGTCGTCGCGCAGAAGTTTTGAAGTCAGAGCCACTATTTAAGGGCTTCGAATTTACAACCGATCACAAAAAAATCGGCAAGTGGGCTCCGCTACTGATTCAAGGGCGCGCAGCAAACGACGTGATTGCAGCAACACGAATCGAGTCAGGCACCGATGTTGATTTCGGTGCCATTACCCGACAGCTTTTTGGTTATCTTCGCGAGAGCGATATTCCGGTTCACACGAGTACCGAGGTAACAAAGCTCCGCCGCACGCCTGATGGTTGGCACATCACCGCGAAAAACAAGCACACCGGCGACGTAAGTTACACCGAGAGCAAGTTTGTCTTTGTTGGCGCTGGTGGCTGGGCACTCAAGTTATTACAGAAGTCCGGAATCCCAGAAGCAAAGGGATACGGCCTCTTTCCGGTTAGCGGTTCCTTCCTACAGACCACTAATCCAGAAATCGTGGCACAGCACTCGGCTAAGGTTTACAGCCAAGCTTCCGTCGGAGCTCCCCCCATGTCGGTACCTCACTTAGACACACGTGTGGTCGATGGAAAATCTTCACTGCTTTTCGGACCATACGCAGGCGCAATTCCAAAGTTCCTGAAGAACGGTTCGCTACTCGACCTTCCGCTAGCCGTGAGAGCATCAAATTTGCGACCATATCTGTCTGTTGCAATTCGAAATCTCAGCTTGATTAAGTACCTGGTTGGGGAACTTACCAAATCCAAGTCTGCTCAATTCGCTGCGTTGAAAGATTTTTATCCAAACGCGGATCCAAAGGATTGGAAGCTTATTGTCGCCGGGCAGCGAGCTCAGGTAATCAAGCGATTGCCTGATGGCTCGGGAACACTGCAGTTTGGAACGGAAGTTGTTTCCTCTGCGGATGGCAGCATCGCTGGCCTACTCGGAGCATCACCAGGTGCATCCACTTCAGTTCACATCATGCTCGAAGTAATGTCTAAATCTTTTGCTATGCAATACCCAAGTTGGGAAAAGAAACTGAAGAAAATCATTCCTTCCCTCGGTATCCAACTAAACGAAAACCCTAAATTGGCAAAGGAAATTTTGGCTAGTACGGCAAAAACGCTAAAACTCCAGGCATAAAAAAAGACCCTCCGCTTGGAGGGTCTTTTGCTTTAACCGCAGTGGTCGATACTGGGATCGAACCAGTGACCCCTTCCATGTCAAGGAAGTGCGCTACCGCTGCGCCAATCGACCGTGGTGAAACTTCTAATTCTTGGAGGTGGAGACGGGATTTGAACCCGTGGTTTTACAGCTTTGCAGGCTGCTGCTTTGGGCCGCTCAGCCACTCCACCAATTCAGTCATTCTCACGAATAACTACATGGGGCTTACGCCCGCTGCGAGCGGATGACGAGATTCGAACTCGCGACCCCAACCTTGGCAAGGTTGTGCTCTACCAACTGAGCCACATCCGCGTATCTTGTTTCCAAGACCTAGATACTCTAACCCAGAATCTGGGCGTTTATCAACTACCCGCGCCACTTCCAGCGAGGATCGGTGCCCGCGTAACCTAGCTCTCCATGCTGAACCAGGTCTACTCCAGCAATCTCATCGGTGCTAGTTACGCGGAATCCGATGGTCTTCTGAATACCCGTTGCAATCAGCCAAGACATGACAAATGCGTAGATGCCGACAGAAACACAACCAATCGCCTGTCTGCCTAGTTGCTCAAAACCGTGACCCAAAAATAATCCACTCTGCATTCCGAATAGGCCAATGTACATGGTTCCAATCAAGCCAGCCACGAGGTGAACTCCAACAACATCGAGCGAGTCATCAAAACCGAAACGATATTTTGCCTCGATTGCAATCGCACAAACAACACCAACAATCGCACCGAGAATTAGCGACCAAAAAGGGTCAAGGTAGGCACACGATGGAGTGATGGCGACCGCTCCGGCAACTGCACCCGTAGCGATTCCCACTGAAGTTGCCTTACCGTGCTTCAGTTTTTCGAAAAGACCCCACGACAGCATTCCTCCAACCGGAGCGGCGAGAGTGTTAATGAAAGCCAGTGAGGCCACACCGTCAGCTGCGGTTTCGGATCCGGCATTGAATCCGAACCAACCAAATAGCAAGATTGCTGCACCGATTAGCACGAGGGGTACATTGTGCGGTGCGTGCATTCCCTTGGTGAACCCAAAACGCTTACCGACGACTAAGGCAACAGCGAGTGCAGAAGCTCCAGAGGCAACTTCAACAACTGTTCCACCGGCAAAATCGAGTAGGCCGATTTCGTGAACAAGCCAACCACCCGAAACGACCTTGCCGTCTTTAACGGTGAAGTTGAAAACCCAAGAAGCAACCGGGAAGTAGACAAATGTTGCCCAAATACCAGCGAAAATCATCCAGGAACCAAATTTGGCACGGTCGGCAATGGCTCCAGAAATAAGAGCAACTGTGATGATGGCAAACGTACCCTGAAAACCACCAAAAGCGAATGGAAAACCATCCCCACTCTTGGCCGCTGCCAAGGCGTCGTTCATAAACAGTTTTTCAGGAGACAACCCAAAGAAAGAATCGATACCGATGAATCCGCCGTCCGATCCATTCGCGAAGGAAATTGCATAACCGTAAACGATCCAAAGCACGCCAATTAGTCCGAGCGAACCGAACGACATCATCATCATCGAAACCACGCTTGACGCTCGTACTAAGCCACCATAGAAGAAAGCCAAACCCGGAGTCATAAATAACACCAGGGCCGAGCAGATGATGAGGAACATCGTGGCGTCTTGATTCATGTGCTTCTTTCCTACTCCCGACACGCCAAAAGGAAGGCACCGTTTGGTGCCTTCCAGTCAGCGCAACTTTGTTGCGTTAAAAACTACCCTCGATCGGAACCGAAAGCGTAAGCCTCTTCACCGTGAACCACGGTGTCGATGCCGGCAATTTCGTCCTCGGCCTTAACTCGGAATCCGATTGTCTTCTCGACTACCCAACCAATTAGCAAGGCCAAAACGAAGCTGTAGACCAATACCGCACCAGCACCAAGGGCCTGTGCTCCGAGCTGGTGGAAGCCATAACCGAAGGCTGCGCCAACACCGTTGCCGAAGATACCGATCCAAAGAGTTCCGACGATCCCACCAACGAGGTGGATACCAACTACGTCGAGCGAGTCATCGAAACCAAGGCTGAACTTTAGGTCGATGGCAAGTGCACAAAGTGCACCGGCAACAAGACCGAGCAGCAGACCCCAAATCGGATCAAGCGATGCACAGGCAGGAGTAATTGCGACCAAACCTGCAACCGCTCCGGAACCGGCTCCAATAGAAGTGGCCTTACCGTGCTTGATTTTCTCGATGATGATCCAACCGAGCATTGCCGCCGCAGGAGCACCGATTGTGTTAATAAAAGCTAGCGAGGCAATACCGTCTGCGGCTACCTCTGAACCAGCGTTGAAGCCGAACCAACCGAACCAAAGCAAAGCGACACCAAGGAGGGTTAGTGGAACGTTGTGTGGCTGGTTAATGCCCTTGCTAAAACCGAAACGCTTTCCAAGAACGATTGCGAGTGCGAGACCAGCTGCCCCAGCATTAATGTGAACCGCGGTCCCACCGGCGAAGTCAATTACGCCGAGGTTGTAAACAATCCAACCGCCGTCTACGACCTTGCCGTCCTGAAGAGTGAAGTTGAATACCCAGTTAGCAACTGGAAAGTAAACGATGGTAGCCCAAAGTCCAGCGAAGACCATCCACGCACCAAACTTTGCGCGGTCAGCGATTGCACCAGAAATCAGTGCAACAGTGATGATGGCGAATGTTGCCTGGAAGGCTACGAAAGCAAGAGATGGATAAGTGGTTCCATCAGCTGGGTTGAGTGAACTCTGTACCTGAGCGTTTAGACCGATCGCAGAAGTGTCGATACCGAACCAGCCATCGATGCCGAAGAACGTGTCTGAACCGGCGCCTGAGAATGAAATCGCATATCCGTAAATGATCCACAGCACCGCAATTAGCCCAAGAGACCCAAAGCTGAGCATCATCATGCTGACAACGCTTTTTGCCTTAACCATTCCACCGTAGAAGAATGCAAGGCCAGGTGTCATGAGCAGCACCAGGGCGGCGGCAATCAGGACAAAAGCCGTATTTCCTTGATCCATTTGTTTACCTCTCTCTAATAAACAAAAACACGCCACTAACCGCGGCACTGGTTTAGTTTCCTTGAAAGGTATTTCGAGAAGTGAATGGAATTGTTTCGCGTTTGTAAAACATCTAGCCGGCTAGGGCGCCGAGACGGGACACGGCTCGAAGGTATTTCTTGCGGTAGCCCCCGTTTATGTGTTCTCTTGTGAACACCTTGGTGGTATCCAATCCAACTCCCCTGATGGCAACCTGCTGCTCATACGCTCGATCAACAAAAGAGACAAATCTGAGCGCCACGGCCTGATCTTTCAAAACGTGCACTCCGGTAAGCCCGATTCGGTCTATGCCTTCAAGGAGAAGGCCATATTTCGAGGGATGGATCTTGGCAAGATGATTGAGCAAATCATCAAAATCATCAAGCGCGCCAGACTTAGAGAGTCCTAGCCATTCGGAAACTTCGTTCTCAGTAAAGGTGCCGGCTTCAACTTCAGTAGGTCGGTGTCTATGATCTTCACCATCAATGCGGAGCATTTCAAACTGATCTGCGATTCCATGAATCTCGCGCTGAAAATCTTCGGCAGCGAACCTGCCCTCACCCAATGCGTTCGGCGGAGTATTTGATGTTGCCGCAAATTTCACGCCTTTTGGAGACAATTCGTTTAGCAACCGAGACATCATCATCGTGTCTCCAGGATCATCCAATTCAAATTCGTCGATACAAATCAAATCGAATCGAGACAGCGCTTCAATTGCCTTTGGAAAACTAAGCGCCCCAATAAGCGATGTAAATGCTATGAAGGAGCCAAATGCTTTTTTGCCCTTAAAAGCATGGAATGTCGACGCCAACAGGTGGGTCTTGCCGACACCGAATCCACCATCTAAATAGATTCCGATTTTTTCCGGCTGGCTTTTGCCAAACAGCCCACGCTTTGAAAGCCTTCCAGAGGCAAAGTTTTGGGCCACATGCGAAACCTCAGCTTGACTGGGGAATTCCGAATGCGGAAGGTAATTCTTGAACGAAGCAAGTTCAAATTCGCGGGGTGGAACCAAGTCTGAAAGCAGTCGCTCGACACTTGGCTCTGGAAATCGCGTGACTAGTGACGCGAATCCTGGGTTTCTTGCCAATTCTTACCTCGTGTCTGGCGGTATTGCGGAACAGCCTTTAGCCTAGAGGGACAAACACACATTTACGGAGAGCTATCACTATGTCTGTCGGATTTGACTCAAACCCAAAATTCACACAGTATGCCCATCCAGAAGTCTTAGTTAGTACCGAATGGCTGGAAAACCACCTGGGTGAGCCTGGACTAGTAATTGTGGAGTCTGACGAAGACGTACTCCTTTACCAGACCGGTCACATCCCAGGCGCTGTCAAAATCGACTGGCACACAGACCTCAATGACCCGATTACCCGAGATTATTTGGATGGTGAAGCCTTCGCAAAACTTCTTTCGGGAAAAGGAATTTCACGCGAAAGCACTGTGGTGATTTACGGAGATAACAAAAACTGGTGGGCCACCTACGCACTCTGGGTCTTTAAGCTCTTCGGTCACGCCGATGTCCGAATCCTTGACGGTGGACGTGAAAAATGGATCGCTGAGGAACGACCACTAACCACCGAACCTTCAGCTCCAACACCAACCGACTATCCGGTAATTAACCGAGACGATAAAACGATTCGCGCCTACCGAGACGATGTATTGAAACACCTTGGAAAGCCATTGGTTGACGTAAGAAGCCCTCAAGAATATTCCGGCGAGCGCACTCACATGCCCAATTACCCAGAAGAGGGCGCGCTTCGTGGTGGCCACATTCCGGGAGCCGCATCGGTTCCTTGGTCAAAGGCTGCCGGAGATCTTGGTGTCTTCCGCGAACGAGGCGAACTTGAAGTTATTTACTTGACCGAGGCACAACTCGATCCGGAGACAGACACAATCGCCTATTGCCGTATTGGTGAACGTTCAAGCCACACATGGTTCGTCCTGACCTACCTTCTCGGATTCACCAAGGTTCGCAACTATGACGGGTCTTGGACTGAATGGGGCAGCCTAGTTGGGGTGCCAATCGTTAAGGGTGAACAACCAGGCGTATTTGTTCGGTAATTTAGCCAAGTGAGTATTACCGCGGCTGCCAAATCAATCATGGATGAGCTTTCATCAATTGATAACGCTGATCGACTCGAACTATTGCTGGAATACGCCAACTCACTACCTCCGCTACCTTCACGTTATGCAGATCATCCCGATTTACTTGAACGAGTAGAGGAATGCCAAAGCCCTGTTTTTCTATTCGTTGAGGTACAGAACGACTTGGTAAAGA
The DNA here is from genome assembly GCA_041181555.1 of Actinomycetota bacterium. Classification (GTDB taxonomy): domain Bacteria; phylum Actinomycetota; class Actinomycetes; order Actinomycetales; family Microbacteriaceae; genus Rhodoluna. The sequence goes on from JBEGPH010000001.1 coordinate 27,812, forward strand.
TTTTTCTAACTGCACCAGTCGAGGCACCAACAACCCGAGCGTTTGCCAGTATCCTTCAGCAAAGCCTCGATAGCCAAAGCGTGCAGACCGTTCTCGGTTTCGACAATGACTTTCCGAATCAACTAGGTCTGACCCAACTTGTCAGCCCCCTGCGCATGCGAGGAATTCACGGCATGCTGGCTCGCATCAAGCGACAGGTGTCCGAGAAAATTGCTTGAACTTGAGGATTTGCTAGCGCAGCAGCACAAACTCAAGGGGTTTAGGGCGAATTTCGTCACGAATTCGAAAGCCCAATTCACCGGCCCAAACAATAGCAGCCGCGATCTAAGTAACCAAGTCGATTTTGCCTTGCTACTAAATTTGCGATCTCTGACGGACGTTATCGTGACTGATGCGGCTACCGCGCGGGCCGAAAACTACAAACCGTCGAAATGGGCTCCAATTCAGGCATGGTCTTCCTCGGGAAACTTTGTTGGGGTTGATGGCGGCATAGCACAACGAAAAATCGATAATCTTCAAGAATCGCTGAAGCAAATTCGGGAAAACTTCGAGTCCGTGCTCTTCGAAACCGGACCAACACTTACACAATTGCTTGGAAAACTTTTCGAGATAGATCAACTAAAACTGACTGTCGTGGAATCGCCGGGATTGCAGGCCGCAAGGTCTGCCGCTGCAATCACATTAGACAAACTCGCTTTGAACTATCTCAAGGAAAGCTCAGTGTTCACTGTGGCTGGCACCCACTTTTTCACGTTCGACCGGTGAGCCTTAGGCCCCAGGCGATACCTCGCCTATATTCTTGGCTCATGTTCGAATTTGAGGCGCCCGACTCCCTCGCCGGTGAGTTCTCGGCCGCCCTGCTTTCACTAAAACAGACTGCATTGCGCGAAGAATTGGTGGTTGAGCAACTTGCTTCACCGCAGGACATAGCCACACATTCGATTGCATTTTCGGCTGAGCTAAGAAGTGAAACTTCTGAAGTGTCGGGTCAACTTGGCACTGGACGCTTTGTACTATTTTGGTCTCCGGAACCCCAGGAGAATTGGGCTAGTAATTTCCGTGTGGTGTGTTTCGCTCGTTCTCCACTCGAAACTGACATAGGTCGCGAGGTTGATGGCGTCGACGTAACCTGGGATTGGCTAACTTCAGCGCTAACTAATTCTGGAGCAGAGCACTCAGCTCTCGCGGGAACCACTACCCGCATTATCTCGACAGGTCATGGCCTAATGGATCAACAGAGTGAGCATGCTGAAATCGAAATCCGCGCTAGCTGGTCACCGTTAAGCACCGACCTTCGAAAACACTTCGAAGCTTGGCAGAATCTCGTTTGTGTTATGAGCGGATATTCAATCGCGCCTGGCATTCAAAAGATTAATTTTGGCTAATCCAATAAATGACTGAAGCAGAATTAACGGCCTTACCAAAGTCTCGGAAGCAGTGGCATCTAGTTCAAACTAGTGAAGAACTTCACAATGCAATTGCAGAACTCAGAAAATTCGCAGGCTGGTTTGGAGTTGACGCAGAGAGGGCTTCGGGCTTCAAATACTCTCAACGTGCATATCTAATTCAAATTAATCGCGCCGAGAGCGACATCTACCTCATCGATCCATGGTCAATATCTCCGCAAATCGATGTTTCGAAATTCGCAGTGCTAGCTGAACTGCTAAGTGAAGATTCCTGGATACTGCATGCGGCGACGCAAGATCTAGGTTGCCTTGCAGAACTTGGCCTAAAACCCAAGGCAATAATTGACACCGAACTCGGCTCCAGGATCGCGGGCATACCCAGGGTTGGCCTTGGATCTGTGGTTGAGCACTATTTACATTTGTCGCTAGCCAAAGAGCACAGCGCCGTGGACTGGAGCACAAGACCACTGCACCAAAGCTGGCTGGAATACGCGGCGCTAGACGTAGACGTTCTCCACGAACTTGCCCACGAACTTCTTGCCGACATCGAACAGCAAGGTAAGTCGGATTACGCAAAGCAGGAATTCGAACAGTTACTAGGATTCAAACCCAAGACCGATAAACAGGACAAATGGCGCGGAATTTCAGGTCTACACGAGGTTAAAGATCAACGTGGTTTAGCCATAGCCAAGGCTCTTTGGCAGGCTAGAGAGAATCTCGCCATCAAATTGGACGTAGCGCCTGGTCGCCTAATTCCCGACTCATCCATCTCGCACGTCGCTAAGCTGCAAACCAAAAGTAGGCCAGAACTTGCCAGTGACAGAAATTTTTCCGGTCGGGCAAGTAGGAGCTACCTGGATACCTGGTGGGAAGCAATTGAAATTGGTCGCAATACCAAAGATCTTCCTCCCCTTCGTCTTCCGGCAACCGGAATTCCCAATCACAGGATATGGGCCAACAAATTTCCCGAAGCTCATAAACGTTTGATTTGCTGTAAGCAGGTGATTAGCGATGTGTCCTCTGAGCTTTCAATACCTGCAGAGAACTTGCTAACGCCTGATTATCTGCGTCAGCTTTGTTTCGATAGCATCGAAGAAATCGACACAGAACAAGTTGCTGCAAAGCTACTGGAGCTAGGCGCCAGACAGTGGCAAACGGACGTTCTTGCTGAAAAATTGGCAGCTGCGATTATTGCTGCTCCGAATTTTGTAGAAAAAAAACCTGAAGAAACAAGTTTCGGGTCAAACTAGATTTCGAACTGATTCGTCTCGACGTCATCGCTGAGAGCTCTTGCATAGGGTACTTTGGCGCCAAGCACTTGGGCGACAATGTCTCGCGCGATGGATTGAGCGGTTAGTCCAACTCGCTCCAAAATCTGATTCCTAGTCGCATGTTCTAAGAATTCATCTGGCAAGCCAAGTTCATTCAAAGCAGTGTCGACTTCTGCGGCACGTAACGCCTGGCGAATTCTGGTGCCAATTCCGCCGACCCGAACTCCATCTTCAATTGTGACTACAAGTCGATGCTGCGACGCAAGCTCGACAACACTCTTGGAAACTGGAACTACCCATCGGGGGTCTACTACTGTTGCGCCAATTCCTTGCGCCGCAAGCAATTCGGCTGCTTCCAAGGCAACGCCAGCCATCGCACCCACGGCAACGATTAGTACGTCTTTTGAAGGGCTCTCCTTGAGAACATCGAGGCCATCTTCTGTCTTGCGCACAGCCTTGAAACTTTCTTCAACGCTGCCCTTACCAAATCGAATCATGGTAGGCGCGTCGTCCACGGCTAGTGCCTCGGCAAGCAGTTCTCTAAGGCGCTCTGCGTCTCGTGGCGCTGCAATACGGATGTTTGGAACCACCTGAAACACTGCTAGATCCCAAACCCCGTGATGGCTAGCACCATCTGGCCCGGTAACTCCTGCTCGGTCGAGCACAAAGGTGACGCCCTCTTTGTGAAGAGCAACATCCATGAGCACCTGGTCGAAGGCACGGTTCATGAACGTTGAGTAAACCGAAACCACCGGATGGAGACCTCCGAAAGCCATACCTGCGGCCGAAGTAACTGCGTGCTGCTCAGCAATGCCAACATCGAAGACGCGATTTGGGAATCGTGCTGCGAATTTACCGAGCCCAACTGGGTTCAACATGGCACCGGTAATTGCCACAATGCGATCGTTCTTAGCGGCCAGGGCAACAAGTTCATCACCGAAAACACTTGTCCAAGAACTCGAGCTGGCTTCTAGTGATTCACCAGTCTCAGGGTTAATTTGCCCTACCGCATGGAATTGGTCTGCATCATTTAGAACGGCAGGGTCATAGCCCTTACCCTTTTGCGTGATCATGTGCACGATGACAGGATGGGCGTATTTCTTTGCCTGAGCTAGCGCTTGTTCTACCTGAGGATAGTCGTGACCATCAATCGGGCCGATGTACTTAAGGTCTAAATTTGGAAACATGCTCTTGGGTGTGACCGAGCCAAAAATACCTTTGCCGGCCCCACGTACCGCAGACCATAGCATTCGGCCAGGTAAACCAAATCTGAAGAAGAATTTTTTGCTTAGGCGATAGAGCTTTCGGTAAGTCTGTTCAGTTCGAATGTTGTTAAGGTTTCGAGCGAACCCACCGATTGTCGGCGAATAAGAGCGACCATTGTCGTTCACAATGATGACGAGCTTGCGATCGTTATCATCTGAAATATTGTTTAGTGCTTCCCAGGCCATGCCTCCGGTTAGGGCGCCATCACCAATTAGGGCAACTACATATCGATCGTCTTGTCCTGTGATTCGATAGGCCTTGGCGATTCCATCTGCCCAAGATAATGATGACGAAGCGTGCGAGCTCTCAACAATGTCATGTTCAGACTCTGAACGCTGCGGATAGCCGGCTATCCCATTTTTTTGACGCAGATTCGAGAAATCTTTTCGGCCAGTTAGAAGTTTGTGAACGTAGCTTTGATGACCGGTATCGAAAATAAAACTGTCTTTGGGGGAATCAAACACTCGATGCATTGCGAGGCTTATTTCAACAACGCCTAGGTTCGGCCCTAGGTGACCACCTGTTTTGGACACTGAGCTGACCAGGTAGTCACGAATCTCTTGGGCCAACTCGCGCAGCTCAGCACCCGTCAAACCCTTTAGGTCGGACGGGCCGCTGATCCGCTCGAGAATAGTCATTTGAGCGCTTAGGCAACCAGACTACGAAGTACGTACTGCAGAATTCCACCGTTACGGTAGTAATCGGCTTCCCCAGGCGTATCGATGCGCACTACTGCATCGAACTCAACTACCGACTTTCCAGCTGGTGAGTTCGCAGAAGGGGACGCGGTTACCTTCACGGTCTTTGGAGTCTTGCCGCGATTCAGCTCTTCGATGCCTACGATGTCGAAAACCTCGGTGCCATCTAGACCAAGTGACTCAGCGTTCTGACCTACCGGGAACTGTAGTGGAAGAACACCCATACCGATCAGGTTGCTGCGGTGAATACGCTCAAAGCTCTCGGTAATCACTGCGCGAACACCGAGAAGAGAAGTTCCCTTGGCCGCCCAGTCGCGAGATGATCCAGATCCATATTCTTTACCACCGAGAATTACTAGCGGAGTACCCTGAGCCTGGTAATTAGCAGACGCATCAAAAATGAATGACTGTGGCCCGCCCTCTTGAGTGAAGTCGCGGGTGTAACCACCCTCTACTCCATCAAGCAATTGGTTCTTGAGTCGAATGTTTGCAAACGTGCCGCGAATCATGACTTCATGGTTACCGCGGCGTGAACCGTAGGAATTGAAATCAACACGTGAGATGCCACGTTCGGTAAGGTACTTGCCGGCCGGCGAATCAGCCTTAATCGAGCCTGCAGGACTGATGTGGTCGGTTGTAACAGAATCGCCCAGTTTTGCCAGAACGCGTGCAGAGTGAATGTCGGTGACTGGCGACGGAGTCTTTTGCATACCCTCGAAGTACGGCGGCTTGCGAACGTAAGTCGATTTTGCATCCCAATCAAAAGTGGCACCCTTTGGAGTTGGAATTGACTTCCAACGGTCATCTCCTTCGAAGACACCGGCATACTGCTTGGTGAACATATCGCTATTGATTGAAGAATCGATAGTTGATTGAACTTCTGATGGTGTCGGCCAAATATCAGCGAGGAATACATCATTCCCGTTTGAATCCTGGCCAAGTGGATCGTTCTCAAAATCGAAATCCATAGTGCCCGCAATTGCATAGGCAACAACCAAAGGAGGTGAAGCTAAGTAGTTCATCTTCACATCCGGATTGATACGACCCTCAAAGTTTCGGTTTCCTGAAAGGACTGCGGTAACCGCTAGATCGTTTTCGGCGATCGCAGCAGAGATGTTCTCATCCAAAGGACCGGAGTTTCCGATACATGTGGTGCAGCCGTAACCGACCAGATTAAATCCAAGTGCGTTCAAGTCGTCGGTGAGACCCGCTTTTGCGTAATACTCGGTGACAACCTTAGAACCAGGAGCGAGTGAAGTCTTAACCCATGGTTTTGCTTTCAGGCCCTTGGCGACAGCCTTCTTGGCCAATAAACCAGCTGCCAACATTACCGATGGATTTGAAGTATTGGTGCATGAAGTGATCGACGCAATGGTCACGTGACCGTGGTCAACTGCGAAATCATGTCCGGCAACCTTGGCTGGCTTTGACTTCTCAGGGGCGTAGGTAGCAAGAGCAGACTCAAAGGATTCCTTCGCCTTTGACAACACGATTCGGTCCTGAGGACGCTTTGGTCCTGCAATTGAAGGAACAACCGTGCTTAGGTCAAGCTCTAGGTATTCGCTGTAGCGAGGCTCGATTGACGGATCGTGCCATAGCCCCTGAGCCTTGCAGTATGCCTCGACGAGGTCGATTTGGTCCTGGCTGCGACCAGTTACGCGCAAGTAATCCAAGGTAACTTCGTCAATCGGGAAGATCGCAACAGTTGAACCAAACTCTGGACTCATGTTTCCGATGGTTGCGCGATTAGCGAGTGGCACCGAAGTAACACCCTCACCGTAGAACTCAACGAACTTGCCGACAACTCCGTGCTTGCGCAGCTGCTCGGTGATAGTCAAAACAACATCGGTAGCGGTTGCTCCGGTTGGAATAACACCGGTTAGCTTGAAGCCAACAACCTTAGGAATCAACATTGAAACTGGCTGCCCAAGCATTGCGGCTTCGGCTTCAATTCCACCTACACCCCAACCGAGCACACCAAGGCCGTTCACCATGGTGGTGTGTGAGTCGGTTCCGACACAACTGTCTGGGTATGCCTGCAACTGTCCGTTCACTTCACGGGTCATCACAGTACGTGCCAAGTATTCGATGTTTACCTGGTGCACAATTCCAGTTCCAGGGGGTACAACTTTAAAATCGTCGAATGCGGTTTGACCCCAGCGAAGGAACTGGTAACGCTCACCGTTTCGCTCATATTCAAATTCGACGTTTTTCTCAAAAGCGTCAGCTGAACCGGCAACGTCGATTACGACTGAGTGATCGATGACAAGTTCAGCAGGAGCTAGCGGATTGATTCGCTTTGGATCTCCGCCTAGCTCAGCAACTGCTTCTCGCATGGTTGCTAGGTCTACTACACAAGGGACTCCTGTGAAGTCCTGCATGATTACACGCGCCGGGGTGAATTGAATTTCGGTGTCAGGTTCATCGGAAGGAACCCAGTTAACCAACGCATTCACGTGATCCGCGGTTATGTTTGCGCCATCCTCAGTGCGAAGCATGTTCTCCAACAAAATCTTGAGGCTGTAAGGAAGTGTCTTGGCGTTTACCGAATCGAGTCGGAAAATCTGATAGCTCTTGTCACCCACCTGAAGTTGAGCGGCCGAACCAAAACTATTTACCTTTGACATTGAAAATCCTCAATCTGAGCTACCTTGCTAGGTCAAAAATACCACTAGCCGCGGCGTTTGATGACCCCGCGAACCAGTAGCCAGTTGAGCCACAAAACTGCCGCATAGAGCGGCAAGCCCATTGCCAATCGGGCAATACCCAGGGCTGTGAGATTGTTAGCCAAATAAAGCGGATACTGCACCAATAAACGTCCGGCGAACAAACCAACCCAAAGCATGGTTGCGGCTGTAAAGACTCGAACTTCGTACTTATTTTTGCGCCAAGACGTGCCCTCGCGCAGCACAAGGCCCATCAAAACTCCTACCAGGGGCCAGCGAATGAGCACAGAGATGCCTAGCGGCACCAAATAGGCCAGGTTTGTTATAAATCCGGTCAGGAAGTAGTCGCGTGAGGATCCGCCGTCTCTGAGGGCTAACCAAGCGGCAAGTGCAATTCCGACTAATCCACTTAGCGCTTGCGCCAATGGCTTGCGGCGAAGTAGGCGAATCAGAATGAAAGCAACCGATACGGTACTGGCCCAAATGATTCCTAAACTGGCTTGCTTTGTGACGGAAAAGACAAGTACGAATAAAAACCCAGGAACTATCGACTCGATTATCCCTTGCCAACCGCCCATAGACGCAAGGAGGGATTTGTGATCGAACTCTGTCTTTCCATCCACCTGACGAAGGCCAAGCTTGCTTGCAGCAGATTCGCTGCTGACTGATTTCGATTTGTCGATCAAGTTATTTCATCCCAGGTGGCAGTACTGATCCAGCAGGTACCGAGAGCGGCAAAGCTTCACTCGGTGGTAGCGGAGTTTCTCCCCTGTGAACCACTACCGAACGGAATAAATCGTGGATAGCGGTTGCTGCGTTTTGATCGTTTAACGCAGCTCCGCTTATTGTTCCGCGAAGACACCAGCGTGGACCATCAAAGCCAATAAATCTAGCCAAGCGAAAACCTGCGGGTCGCCCTTGATCGTCAACAAGCGGCAACTGGGCACGCAGTTCAACTCCAACAGGTCCATATCCCTCTTCAACGGTTCCGCCCTGTGATTCAACATTTTGAACTATCGCAGAACGAATATCCGACCAAATGCCTTCAGACCTCGGTGCTGCAAAGGCCATAAGCTGCAATTTTGAATCGGCATGATCGAGACTCACGGCAACAACCTTGTTGGAGCCCTCTTCAACCTCGACACTTATCGACACGTCGTTGCGGGGTTCAACCCTGATAGAACCAAAATCCAGATACGGGCGAACGCCGATCACATCGTTTGAATCGAACGGTCCTAAAGAACTAGTGGTGTTGTCATTCATTATTTGACTCCCGTCGAGCCGAATCCGCCTTCACCGCGATGTGAGTCTGGAAGTCGCTCAACTTTGATGAACTTTGCCTTTTCGACGGATTGGATAACCAATTGCGCAATCCGATCACCAATTTTTACCTCAAAGCTATCTACCAAGTCGGTATTCAGCAATGTCACCCTAATTTCGCCTCGATATGCAGCATCGACGGTTCCCGGAGCATTAAGCACTGTGACACCGTACTTTGCTGCTAATCCGCTGCGAGGATGAACCAAACCTACGAATCCATCAGGCAGAGCGATTGCCATTCCGGTTCCAATTGTGCGGCGTTCACCGGGAGGAATGATTACCGCTTCGCTGCTGCGCAAGTCTGCACCAGCATCGCCAGGGTGGGCATAACTTGGCGGCTCGCCATTGGTAAGCAACAATACGGGAACGTCATTCATCAAAAATTGAGCGTAGTCTAAATTTATGCAACAGAACCTGGCATTTTCCGAATGGCAATACCCGCGAATTTCTTCTTTTCTGCCGGCAATCCTTTTCGTTCCTGCGGTATGGATTGTTGGCGCTCCATTCGAAACCAATGTCGGACTCTTAATCGGAGCTGCGTTGGCATTAGTCGTGGTTTTCATGAAACTCAAAAACAGCAGGTTCATCAAAGTGGACGGTGAGTTTCTCCTACTGGGCGATGCTGCTATTCCTAGGAAAATAATCGGGAAAGTCTCGGCGATTTCCAAAGAGGAACAATTTTATGAGCGAGGCGCAAGGCTCGATGCAAGAGCCTTTGTTTTCCTGAAATACGGTTTACCTGAAATGGTAAAGATTGAAATTAAGGATAAGAATGATCCGACACCATACTTATTGGTCTCAACTAGACGTGCGAAAGAATTAGAAGACGCCCTCAGCTAGGCACATTCAACGCAAACTTCGCCAAACTTACCTTTTTTGGGAGCGAGCATGGATCGGTGTTTGACGATGAAACACTCTGAGCAGGTAAATTCATCGGTCTGTGGCGGAACCACAACTACATCAAGATCTTCACTAACAACGTCGGGTAGCGAGAAGTCTCCGTGATCGGCTTCATCGACATCGACAGTGCCTCCAGTCTTAGCTGGAATGCGCTCTTTAATCGCGTCGAGAGACTCTGCATCGTCATCATTCTTACGCGGTGCGTCGTAGTCGGTTGCCATACCTACCTCTCGTTACATACCTTCAGGCGTGCATAGTTTGCAACTAAATCGGGCAAATTGCAAACGAGCAACGCCGAGTTTAGCGACAACAATTTGGAATTAGCCCACTCACCCGCGTAAATCCCCGATTTCTAGGCTGCCCAATGTCAAACTTTCCTTGAAAAGGAGCATTTAATGGACGATTTGAGAATAAACAGCACGGATGGCGAGCATCTGATTCTGGAGTCTCAAGACGGCAACAAGCATCGCCTATTGATTGATGACTCACTCCGTGCCGCGATTCGCACTCCATCACTTTCTAGCTCCAAATCAATCCAGCTAACTCCAAGGGAGATCCAGGCAGCAATTCGATCGGGCTCATCGGTTGATGATTTGATTTCGAAGAGCGGTGACCCTCGCGACTATGTTGAAAAATTCGCGCAGCCCGTACTCGATGAGTTAACCCACGTATTGGCAACGGCTCTAGGCGTGAGGATTTCCGTAGCCGGCGATCGATACAACGAAGTTAGCCAAACTGAATTTGGCGAAATCATATCTGCTCGACTCGCAGCAAGCGGAGTGCAAAACATTTCTTGGTCCACTCATCGCGATGAAAATCATCCATGGCGAATTGTTGTTGCTTACTCGCTAAATGGACAAAAGCAGAATGGCGTCTGGTCTTTCGACGTCAAGAAACTTTTACTTTCACCAGAAAACGACATTGCGGTTACTCTGTCTACTCAAAATCAACTAACCGAAGCTCCCAAATTGAAACCCGTTGAGGTGGTGACGGAGCCGGTAGCTGAGAGCTCGATAATTGAAACAGCAGCACTTCCTGAAACACAAAGACTCGAAACAGTTATTCCAATTGGTCGAGCAAGTGACCGAGTCTTAATAGAGAAACCGGCATCAGAGCCAGCGAAAATCGCTGAATCAAAAGACTTACTTGACGCACTTAAGAAGAAGCGTGAGGAGCGCGCAACACAGACGGTAGCTATTGAAGTCAAAGAAGTAGAAGTTGTTGACTCTCCAGAAAATACCGAAACTCCAGCTCCCGCCCCGGCCCCTATTCGGCGTTCTGGGCGTCCAAGCATTCCTAGCTTCGACGAAATTGTTCAGGGAACCAAGAGCGAGGACGAATAATCGCCTAATTTCAAAATTGGGACAGTAATCTCAGCTGCGGTTAGCCCTCCGTGCTGACCGATCATGTTTAGGCTTGCCGGCTTTGCAAAACCTCGGTGATAGCAAACCCTCCTGGTCTCAGCCAAAACAACTAAATCCGGTGCGATATTCTCAAGCAGCAATACCTCTTGGTCGTAAAGCCCAGCTGCGACGAGTTCAGTCATGTCGAATACCTGGGCTGCCCCATCGAGCCACTCGGAAAGTTCGGATCGGGCCCGAACTTGGTCGACTCCATCCTTGAAATACAGAAAGGTTGCTCTTGGGTCGCCACCAACATCAAGAAGTGAGTCTTTGATGGCATCGCACTCATCCAAGTAGACGCGACCGTGAGCGGGAACATCGATTACACCATGATCGGCAGTAAGGATTATGCCTCGATTCTTCGCCGCAGACTCATGTAATTGCTTCAGCTCGGCATCAACTTGCTCAAGCAATTGCGTCCACTTATCCGAATTGCTACCAAAACGATGCGCGGCTTGATCAAGTTCCGGAATGTATAGGTAAATAAGTTTTCCAGATCCCGAATTGAGCTCATTCAATGCCAGATTAAATCTCTGCGAGATGCTTGCTGCTCCAAGGAATTTAGCGCCCGGAAAAGTTGCCATACTAAAGCCTGAATCCTCGTATTCGGTTCTGCTAACAACCACCAGTTGCTCGTTGTTTGAGATTATCGGGTCACTTCGCAGATAATGCTTAACTGTCTCTGCGGTCAATCCGGTCAGTAGGTTTACCGACTCAGATTTCTCACGATCGAAAACTCGATAGCCCATAATTCCGTGGATGCTTGGAGATTTGCCGGTTGCAAGTGAAACAATCGATGCCGCTGTGGTGCTTGGAAAACCCGAGTAACCCTTAGCGTCTTTTTGCATGCATTTTCTAATGAATGGCGCATGGCCTGAAAATTGATTTAGATTTTCCCAGCCAAGCCCGTCGACCATGATAACTAGAGAATTCTTTACTCTTGGAAGATTGAGCGGGTTCGCGCCACCGCTCAGAGAGTCGTAAGCGCTGCGAAACACATCTTTCAGGTTCCCGAAAGCCTGTGGTAACGCGGGTAGCATCGTAGGCATTACGAAAAGTCTGCCACAGCCCTAAGAAGACATGAGCGCAAAAGAAACCCCAGACGAGAAGATTCTCGACATTGATCTTTCAAAAGAGATGCAGGAATCATTCCTGGAGTACAGCTATTCGGTCATCTACGCTCGAGCACTCCCCGACGCCAGAGACGGCCTCAAACCAGTTCACCGTCGAATCATCTATCAGATGGGTGAAATGGGCCTTCGCCCGGATCGCGGCCACGTAAAGTCGGCTCGTGTAACCGGTGAAGTAATGGGTAAATTGCATCCGCATGGAGATGCAGCAATCTACGACGCACTAGTGCGCATGGCTCAACCGTTTAGCCTGCGCGTGCCACTGATCGACGGGCACGGAAACTTTGGAAGTCTGGACGACGGCCCAGCGGCTGCGCGATACACGGAAGCTCGACTCTCCGCCGCCTCTTTGCTCATGAACGAGGGTTTGGATGAGGACGTTGTCGACTTCAAGCCAAACTACGATGCCCAGCTAACTGAGCCCGAAGTGCTTCCGGCAGCGTTCCCAAACCTTCTGGTTAATGGCTCCTCAGGTATCGCTGTTGGTATGGCAACAAACATGCCGCCGCACAACCTGCGCGAGGTGATTGCCGCAGCTCGTTTTTTGCTGGCTAACCCAGATGCAACTGTCAAACAACTTATGAAGTACGTTCCCGGTCCGGATCTACCTAACGGCGGAATCATCATGGGTCTAGACGGTGTGAAGGAGGCATACGAAACCGGCAAAGGCTCTTTCAAGACCAGAGCTCGTGTCTCAGTTGAGTCAGTCTCACAGCGAAAACTAGGCCTGGTTGTCACCGAACTTCCATATCTGGTTGGTCCAGAAAAGGTAATTGAGCGGATCAAAGACGGAGTGAATTCAAAGAAACTCCAAGGCATTTCAGACGTCACCGACCTCACTGACCGCACCAACGGCTTGAAATTGGTGATTGACCTCAAGACTGGTTTCGACCCGCAGGTTGTGCTCGATTTGCTCTACCGGTTCACTCCGATGGAGGACTCTTTTGGTATCAATAACGTTGCCCTGGTGAAAGGCCGACCAGCAACGCTTGGCCTTAAAGAAATGCTTAGGGTGTACCTCGATCACCGACTTGAAGTAACTACACGTCGCACTGCCAACCGCCTTGGAAAACGCGAAGCAAGACTTCACCTTGTTGAGGGTTTACTAATCGCTACCCTCAACATCGATGAGGTCATTCAAGTAATCCGCACCAGCGACGAAGTAGACGAAGCACGAACCAAACTCCGCAAAGTATTCGACTTGAGCGAGTTGCAGGCCGAGTACATCCTCGAACTTCGTCTACGACGACTCACCAAATTTTCTCAAATTGAGTTGGAGACTGAGAAGAAAGATCTCTTAGCCGACATCAAGGAACTCAAGAAAATTCTGGCTAGCAAAGAAGTGCTAGAGGGATTGGTTTCTGACGAGCTAGAAGCAGTCGCCGAAAAATATGGCGAGCCACGCCGCACTACCCTGATTACCGACTTTGAAGAAGTCAAACCGGTGTCTGCTGCAAAGGTTGCCGGCATGGACGCACAGTTGGCCGACGGACCAACCATTATTCGGGTAACCACAACCGGCATAATTACCCGCTTCGATTCAGAAGACCTTTCAGAAATAGTTGGTTCAAAACGCAAACGCCATGATGCGGTTGCAGACCGGTTTAAAGCCACAACCCGCAGTGACATTGGTTTTGTTACCAGCGCTGGGCGAATTATCCGTATTCATGCCTCAGACATCCCTGCCGTTTCGGATCCCACAGATCTCGCCGGCGGAGCCAAGGCAGGGGATTTCCTCGGCCTAGCTAAGAAGGAGCGCTTGCTGCACGCATTCGTGCTCGACGATAACGCCAAACTAGCCATCGGCACCAAGCGAGGAGTCGTTAAGCGATTGAGTAACGACTGGCCAGCAAAACATGAATTCGAAATCATTGCGCTAAAACCGGGTGATGAGGTTATTGGAGCCTGCCAGGGCGATTACTCGAAGGAGTATGTATTCATCACATCGGATGCGCAGTTGCTCAGATTTAATGCTGATTCAGTGCGTCCTACAGGTCGCGGTGCAGCCGGTATTTCAGGCATGAGCATGGGCAAGGAAGCCAGCGCCATTTACTTTGGCTGCACAGGACCAGACGCAATCGTAGTCACAGCGGCAAATAACTCCGATGCGCTTCCGGGCACTGATCCTGGATCGGCTAAGGCCTCTGCCCTATCAGAATTCCCTAGCAAGGGTCGTTCTACTAGCGGCGTGCGAGCACACAAGTTCATTAGAAATGAAAACCAGCTTTACTTCGCTTGGGTTGGTAGCGCCGACGCGCTGGCTGCAACGGTTGACGGAAAACCAATTGATTTGGATTTGGAACCAGCCAAGCGGGATGCCTCGGGTACCAAAATAACGAGCGCTTTGGGCGGACTAGGTAGTCGCTAAAGAGCTAAGCGTCGATTCGATCGCGTTCGAAACTGTCTGCAGAATCGATTATGAAATCGCGTCGAGGAGCAACTTCGTTGCCCATCAAAAGCTCAAATACCTTGTCATTAATTTCAGCGTCTTCGATTCGCACGCGGCGAAGAGTTCTTCGGGAACGATCCATTGTGGTCTCGGCGAGCTGGTCAGCATCCATTTCACCTAGTCCCTTGTAACGCTGAATTGGTTCCTTGTAACGTTTGCCAGCCTTTTCTAACTTCTGCAAAAGCTGTTCTAGCTCTTGCTGCGAGTAGGTATAAATGACTTCGTTTGCCTTTGAACCTGCGTTAATCACTTCGACACGATGTAGCGGCGGAACCGCAGCAAAAACTCGCCCATTCTCAAGAAGCGGACGCATGTATCGATAGATAAGCGTGAGTAAAAGTGTGCGAATGTGAGCTCCATCTACATCGGCGTCACTCATAAGAATCACCTTGCCGTAACGAGCAAGGTCCAAATCAAAGCTGCGACCAGAACCTGCCCCAATGACCTGGATAATCGACGCACACTCAGCGTTGGAAAGCATGTCGGAAACCGAAGACTTCTGGACGTTAAGAATCTTGCCTCGAATTGGCAACAGAGCCTGGTACTCGCTGTTGCGGGCCAATTTGGCCGTACCAAGAGCTGAGTCACCCTCAACAATAAATAACTCTGAGATTCCGGTTTCTTGGGTGCGGCAGTCAACGAGTTTGCTTGGCAACGACGAAGACTCCAGAGCGTTCTTACGACGCTGTGTTTCCTTGTGAGCGCGAGCTGAGACTCGCGATTTCATCTCGGCAACAATCTTCTCAAGCAGAAGGGCAGACTGCGCTTTGTCGTCGCGCTTACCGCTGGCAAAGCGATCGTTTAGAGCCTTTGTTACAACGTTGGCAACGATGTTGCGCACGGCAGGTGTACCCAAAACTTCTTTGGTTTGCCCTTCGAATTGCGGTTCGGCTAGTCGCACCGTTACCACTGCGGTGAGGCCGGTGAGGATGTCTTCCTTCTCAACCTTGTCGTTACCAACCTTTAGTTTTCGAGCGTTTGAGTCAATCTGCGCGCGGAGTGACTTCATCAAAGCTTGTTCAAATCCGGCAATGTGGGTTCCGCCCTTTGGCGTGGCAATGATGTTCACAAATGATTTGATCTCGGTGTCGTAACCAGTCCCCCAGCGCACGGCAACATCTACGTCGCAGTTTCTGGTTACTTCGCGGCTCACCATGTCACCCGACTCGTCCAATACCGGAATGGTTTCGGTGAATTCACCCGAGCCGGATAGGCGCCAGGTAGCGGTTAGATTTGCGTCTTTGGCGAGGTAGTTCGCGAATTCAACGATTCCGCCGTTGAATTTGAAATCTTGCTTTTCAACTACTTCCCCGCGCTGGTCTTCTATGTGGATTCCGAGCCCCGGCACCAAGAATGCAGTCTGGCGGGCGCGGTTATAAAGATCTTCGCTGCTGAAATTTGCATCTTTGATAAAGATTTGCGGATCGGCCCAGTATCGAACGCGAGTGCCGGTGACGTTTTTTCCTACTTTGCCCACTTCACGCAGGATGCTGCCATCTTCGAAAGGCTTGAATTTGTTTCCAGGCTTGATTCCCTTGGAGTCATCGAAGATACCCGGTTCACCCCGCCGAAAAGACATCGCGTAAGTTTTGCCGTCTCGATCAACTTCAACATCGAGTCGCTCAGAAAGCGCATTAACCACGGACGCACCGACACCGTGAAGTCCTCCCGAGGCCGCGTATGAACCAGACCCAAACTTTCCACCCGCATGTAGCTTCGTGAATACAACTTCGACACCGCTAAGGCCGGTCTTTGGTTCGATATCAACAGGAATTCCTCGTGCCTTGTCACGAACTTCCACACTGCCGTCGTCGTGCAAAACAATGCTGATCTCGTCTCCGTGGCCGGCCAGTGCCTCATCAACAGAGTTATCGATGATTTCCCAAAGACAGTGCATCAAGCCACGAGAATCGGTTGAACCGATGTACATACCGGGGCGCTTGCGAACCGCCTCTAACCCCTCTAGAACACTGAGGTGGCGGGCTGAATATTCGCTCTTAGACACCCCGTAATGCTACCCGCGAGGCCTGTAAATGCCTGGAATTTACACGAATCAGAAATTGTTCAATTCGCAGTTAGCGAAATAGTGCGACACGGTGCTCGAAAAGTCATGTTGGTGTGTTGAGATAGATGCACCGAAAGGAATCGCAATGAACATCGAATCAGAAATCACCGAAGAGCAAACTCAGGCCCCAGAACTCACAGCTGCGGACCGTTGCGACGAATGTGGTGCGCAAGCATACATTCGCGTTGAGTTGGCTTCTGGTGAACTTTTGTTCTGCGGCCACCACGGAAACGAGAAGCGCGAAGCCCTAGAGCCTATTGCGATTTCTTGGCACGACGAAACCGAGAAACTACTCTCTCGCTAACTGCTAGCCTGCTCTGCTGCCAGCTTTCTCGCAGCGTCCGCAAGTAGTTCAATCTGATCCAGTTTTTGAACACTTATTTCGGAACGAGCAACTTTTCCCCGAATTGACTCAATCAATTGATCAGCAAGCCAGCTGTTTTTGGTGAGCAGTGGGCCGTGCAGCATGCTGCCAAGTAGATTGCCGTGACGGTGGATAATCGGCAGTGAAAGATCTGAGTTCAAATACCCGTAGATCTGCTCACCTTCGAATTCTTCAACAACGAAGACTGATTTTCTTTCCGTGCGAACTACCGGAGTATCAAGTCCGGGTAACAAGCCGTGGAGTGCTGCATATCCGCTTGAAATCGCAACTACATGAGTTCCGCTCTTCATCCATTGATCGAAAAGGGGAACCAGTCGGGAAAATTCAACGTAAATCTGTTTCCAAGCTGCAGATGAACCATGGCCAATTACTACCAGGTCGGGACGTTCTCTTGGTGTTTGCCCAGGCTGCAGCGATGAAACTGCTGCTGCTAAGCCACCCCAGTTGGCTCGCTTGGCTAGCACCAAGGCATTACCGCCGTCACCATTCAAATCAAGGTGGTCTGGAAAAACTTGCAAAATCTTGATCATCGCTCGACCTCATCCGGACTGGTGAACCCTAAGTGGCGGCGAAGCCGGCGCATAGCGTCGGCTGAAAATACAACGGTGCGAATACCGCGGGTTGGCGCAGGAAGGGACATAAATTTATCGAAGGCCTCAAACAGATCAGGTTCGACTGTCCCAATCTCAACATCCGCGTAAGCAAGTCGCAAACCGAGTTCTGCATAGTTGTAGCCACTGATTACGTCAACACTTTCCAACCGCTTCAAATCAACTGTCCACAGCCACGATGGATCATGCACATCACGACCGACGGCAATCATAAGACGATCAAGTGGTAGGTCAAGATTGTCGAGGTTCAGCTGGAAACTGGTTGGATTTTGAACCAGAACGAATTCGACTGTAACATCACCAATGTGAACAATCTCACCGCGTGCAAATACTGGCGGCAGTTCGTCGAGGATCTTTTCCGCCAGGACCAAATCGAACTTATCGCCAAGAATTTCCTTTGCGGTGCTCAACGCCGCAACGGCATCCAATGCATAGTGCAAACCGCGATTCGGCAAATCAAAGATTGCCTCACGTTCGCCAATGCTTACTGAACATCGCTTGCCATTGAGAGATCTAACCTCAGCATCAACGACTGGTCTCGGCAGGGTGTTGGCGTAGGTTGGAGCAACCCCAAGGTCACTTCCCTGGGAAACCGATTGCGCAATTCCGAACCATCTTTTTTCAGGCAAATGAGCAGAATCATCGATAAGCAAAATGTTTTGATCGTCCGCATTAAGGAGTACTGACTGAGTTGCACGACTGGCCACCGACTGAAGTTTGTCTCGAACTATTTTGGGTTCAACAAAACGATCAAGCTGATCCTCTAGAACGTTTAGCAGAGTCACGATCCTTGGAGCAACCTCTGCGGTAATCGATTCCGCGTGACCTTCATCCATTTCAAGGATTGCGATGTCACCTGGAATTCGTCCAAAAATATCCGATCTCTCAATAATTGATGAAAAGAATCCCTGGCGAATGTTTGCGGTCGATGGGTTCGTAAACACTTCTAAACCATGAGCACGCGCGATAGCAACAACCATTTTGGTAGTTGTGGATTTACCGGCTGAACCCGTAATTACGACAACACCTTGCGGAAATGACCGCAATGTTCTTGCCAGAAGCTTAGGTGCGACTTTGCTCAGCAAGAGACCCGGAAGTGCAGAGCCACCACCTGGGCGAAAGCGCCTGATTGCGACTCGCGCCAAGCGACTTAAAGCTATCGCCGGCAAATAGACCATTTACTGACCTAGGAAGTCCTTGAGTGCCTGTGCACGTGAAGGATGCTTTAGCTTTGACATCGTCTTTGCTTCGATTTGGCGAATTCGCTCGCGAGTAACTCCAAGGTCTTCACCAATTTGGTCGAGAGTTTTCGAAATGCCATCAACCAAGCCGTAGCGCGACTTGATAACAATCGCTTCGCGTTCGGTAAGGCCAGCGAGCAAACGCTCAATTTCTTCATTGCGAGCACGCGCCACAGATGCATCTACAGGAGACACGGCTTCGACGTCTTCAATTAAATCGCCGAATTCGCTGTCGCCATCTTCACCAAGCGGAGTGGAAAGAGAAATAGGTTCGCGACCATATTTCTGAACCTCGACAACTTTTTCTGGAGTCATGTCTAGCTCGCGAGCAAGCTCTTCTGGAGATGGTTCACGGCCGAGATCCTGAAGCAGCTGACGCTGAACACGCGCGAGCTTATTGATAACTTCAACCATGTGAACCGGAATACGAATGGTACGAGCCTGGTCGGCCATGGCGCGTGTAATCGCCTGGCGAATCCACCAAGTTGCGTAGGTAGAGAACTTGTAACCCTTGGTGTAATCAAACTTTTCAACGGCGCGAATCAAACCAAGGTTTCCCTCTTGAATTAGATCCAAAAATTGCATTCCACGACCGGTGTATCGCTTTGCAAGTGACACAACAAGACGAAGGTTGGCTTCAAGAAGGTGACTCTTGGCACGCTGTCCGTCCTTGACTACCCAACGAAGATCGCGCTCCATTTCTTTGCTCATCTTCTTGTCGGTCGCAAGCTTCTCTTCCGCAAACAAGCCAGCCTCAATGCGCTTTGCAAGATCTACTTCAAGCTCAGCATTTAGAAGCGCTACTTTTCCGATTTGCTTTAGATAGTCCTTTACCGGGTCAGCGGTAGCACCGGTAATCGAAGTTGTCTGAACCGGAATGTCATCGTCATCTTTGTGACTAATGATTAGCGCATCTTCAGGAAGATCAGCCGGCTTTTCTGAATGATCTTCTTCGACGTCTGGGGTGACTTCATCTTCTGCGGTTAGGTCGACAGCAGAAACTGCCTCAGCAACAATCTCTTCAACCGGCTCTAGGTCTTCTTCGTCTAGTTCCTCGTCGTCTTCGTCATCCAGGCTCGCCTTTTTGCCGCCCTTGATTGCCTTGGTCGGTTTCTCTTTGTTTACAGGCTTGTTTTTCGAAGCCGGACCGGTGCTCTTGGCGGCCTTGGGTACTGGCTTGGCAGCCGCCTTAGTGCCTGGCTTGGTAGCGGCGACTTTCTTTGTGGCCGGCTTAGCCGAAGCCTTTGCAGCTGGCTTGGATGCGGCTTTTGCGGCCGGCTTTGCAGCAGGCTTGGCACTTGGCTTGGAGGAAACCTTTGAAGCAGGCTTAGTGGTTGTCGCTTTTTTAGCGGCTGGCTTAGCGGCCGGTTTTGCAGCAGAAGTTTTTTTGGCGGCTGGCTTAGCAGCAGCCTTCGATGCTGGCTTAGCAGCCGCTACCTTCTTGGCCGCTGGCTTAGCAGCAGGCTTGGCAGCGGTTTTAGCCGCTTGCTTGGCTGGCGCGGCTTTTTTTGCCACTGGCTTCGCGGCTGGCTTAGCCGCTGACTTGGTTGCTGCCTTGGCAGGAGCGGCTTTCTTGGCGGCAGGCTTTGGTGCGGCCTTTTTTGCTGGAGTGCTAATGGCTTTGCTTTCCGGTGTTGTGGCTTGTGGCTTAGTCTTCGAATTGCCTAGCAACCCGGTGAGGAAGCCGCGCTTCTTGCCGCTGTCAGTTGCTTTAGCCATCGAAAACCTCCAGGTTTGGGGTGAAACGGGCATAACTTGGACCCATGTCAAGTCCTTGCGGATTGACTGGGTCTGCTCTGCAATTATGCCATGAACTAGCCGATATCGGCTAATTGACGCACCTTTACACTCATTACAACAAAAATACGGTTCGTTTATTCCTTACAACGCAACTGCCGACTTGGTCTTGCGATACTCGAACAAAAACATCACGATCCCGAACAAAAGGACGATTACTTGAGTAGCCATTGCCCATCGAAAACCTTGAAAGGTAAAAGGAGTCGATGATCCGGTTTGTGACTGAACTAGATCGAGAACCCAACCCGCAATTGCCATCATGATGAAAGTGGCAGCATGACCACCTACGTTGATAAAACCGTTTGCCGATCCTCGACGTTCAGCAGGGATTATGACTCGAGAAAAGTCCATTGCAATCATTGAGGCTGGTGCTCCGCTGGCGATGCTCGCAACGACTAGTAGTAACAACCAGACCGGTGCTTGACTAGGCAAGAAAGCCAGCAGCAACCAACTTCCCGCTTGCAAAAAACCCACTGAAAGAAAAATTGGTACTCGCCAGTGCTTTCGATGAACCACTATTTGCCCAAGCAACAAACCCAGGATTACACCGAAGGCGAATTGAATAAACAACATGGTCGAAGCGAAGGCCGCAGTCTGACCTTGCCCCTTTATGAGAAATGGCACTCCCCAGAAAATAGCGAACACGGTTCCAGAAGACTGTGAGACAAACATGATCCAGAAGCACATTCTTGCTCCAGAAAACTTTAGATTCACGCCGAGTTGTTCAATTGATTTTCGAAGCGTAAGACCAGAGTGATGACGAACACCCGGTGGAGCGTCCGTTCGGATTGCTAGAAGTACTACTACCCCACCAAGAAGAGCAATCATTGCGGCAAAGCTAAAAGCGGTCTGCCAACCAGCCAGCGCTAGAAGCATTGCAAAAGGCACTGCAGCAAGAATCTGTCCAAATTGCCCAACGTTGGTCATGACTAATTGCAACTTTCCTGCGCGTTGCGGCTGATTCCAATCTTGAATGAGACGAAGCATTGAGACAAAAGTTGCCGAATCGCCGACACCAACAAGTATGCGACCTAGATATGCGAGACCGATTTGATCTGCCTGGGCAACCACAAATTGACCAATCATCATTAGCAATGCACCGCTAATTAGAAGAATTCTCGGTCCGAATTTATCGAGAAGAACACCAACCGGAATCTGCATTGCTGCGTAAACCATCACCTGAAAAACAACCAGAGCGCCGAGCGCCGAAGCGCCAACGCCGAACTGCTCGGCGGCCGGGATTGCAGCAGCAGCAAGTGAACCGCGGGTAAAGACTGAAAGTACGTAAGCGAGTGTTGTCGCCGCCATCACAACGCCGGAGTGGCGATGCTTAGTCACTGGCTGGATCTTCGTTGCTCTGCTTTCGCTTCAGAGATAGATAGTCCTCAAGCTCGGCAGCTATCTCATCTGCACTAGGAACAGCGGTCTCCAAGCGGGTTATCTTCGGGTTGAAAGTACCCGACTGGTCGCTGTTGTAGCCGCTTTCCAGAGTCGAAACCATTTTTGCCAATTCCGGATTCTCAGAAATATTTTTGGTGATCTCTTGCGTGAACTTGATACCTTCTTCGCGCAAGGTGTCGGTAGGAAAAACCAAGCCGGTAGCAGCGGTGATTCTTTCAAATGCCGCCACCGCAGCCTGTGGATACTCGACATCGCTCAAGTAATGCGGAACCAGCATCACGAAACCAGCAGATGGAATATCTTCTTGAGTGAATCGGAATTCGAGTAAGTGAAGCACGTTTCCTGGAACCTGAGTCTGCGGCTTCCATTCCGAAACTGCATCGATGAGATCTTTGCGATTACCTGAAACTGTCACGCTAATTGGTCGTGTGTGTGGAACTGGGAATGGAATTGAATGCACCCACGTGAAATCTAGTACTTCAAAAATGTCGACAATCTCCAAGACCGCATCAACAAATGCATCCCACTTAAAATCTGGTTCGTAACCGTGGAGATAAAGGAATTTCTGACCTACCTCGTCTGTGACTAGATACAGCGCCAGAACTTGAGGTTCATATGATGCGATGTGATCTTTTTCGAAAAACATCACCGGACGCCGTGAACGGTAATCGAGGAGTTCATCGTTTTCAAACATCGCAACAACTCGGTAATCAAGTTTCTCGAAAATATGATTTCCAAGTTGAGAAATGGTTGAGCCCGAATCGGTGAAACCAGTTAGGCCGGCAATGAGATGTAGGCCGCGAGGCACGTCGAAATCGTCATCGTGCAATTCATACAACTCGCTTGGATTAACCACCTATTTATTCTAAGAGCGGGTTTAGAGTGATGCCATGGCCAAGCATTTGATAAAGGTTGCCCCAGTCGCACCGAAGCTAAACAAAGAATCTGTTGTCGTAGTTGCCCTCACCGAAAAGAATTCGAAGCTTTCGGTAACTCCCAATTTGATCGAGCTCGGCTTGACCGCTGAGCACGACCTGGCGCGACTTGGCGCAAAAAACGGCCCGGACGCCATAACTCGCGTGCCTGGACCAAATGGTTCGATAATCGCACTCATCGGTGGTTACAAGCCGGGTGACCTTGACTCGATTCGCTATGCAGGTGGAGTAATCGGGCGGAGTCTCAGTGAATTCCGCCAGATTTTCATAGACATCCCAGTGAAAGACGAGAATGAGGCCACTGCCCTACTGGAGGGATATGCAATTGGTCACTACAGCTACGACAGCTATAAGTCGACTGCAAAGAAGCTACCGGCACAAAATTGCACATTGCTTACCAAGGTGAAAGTGAAGCCTGCGACCATAACTCGAGTTGAGATTTTGAGCAACGCCGTACACGACACTCGAGACCTAGTTTCAATGCCAGCTAACGACTTATACCCACAGAGCTTCGTCAGCGCAGTAAACAAATTGGTTCGCGGCGCAAAACTCACCGTTACGGTGCTTGACGAGAAAAAGCTGGCAGCCGGAGGATTCGGAGGTTTGGTTGGAGTGGGCAAGGGTTCAGTTCGACCACCGAGATTGGTCAAACTCGAATACAAGCCAACCGGAGCCAAATTCAAGTTGGCTTTGGTCGGCAAGGGCATTACCTACGACACCGGTGGCTTGTCACTAAAGCCTGCGGCTTCGATGCTCGGAATGAAATACGACATGACCGGTGCTGCCACTATTTTGAACGCGATTATCGCGATTGCACGACTGAAGGTAAAGGTGCACACCACTGCATACCTTTGTCTTGCCGAAAACATGCCTTCGGGCACCGCTACGCGCCCTGGCGATGTAATCAAGGTGCGAAACGGCAAGACCATTGAAGTAACCAATACCGATGCAGAAGGTCGTCTCGTACTGGCGGATGGTCTATCACTTGCAAGTGAGGCCCACCCTGATCTCATCGTTGATGTGGCAACCCTTACCGGAGCGCAGCGAATTGCACTTGGCGCTCGCTACGCCGGACTTATGGGCGATGACAAAGCTGTAGAAACTGTACTGAAAGCTGCGAAAACCGCCGGCGAACTTGCCTGGCACATGCCGATGCCAGAAGAGTTGCGCAGTCTCATGAATTCAGACATCGCGGATCTGCAGAACGCTAAAGTAGGCAACACCGCGGGTGGCATGCTGTTTGGCGGAATTTTCCTTCGTGAGTTCATCGGTAAAAAGAGCGCAAATTCGAGCCAAACAATCGATTGGGCTCACCTCGATATTGCCGGGCCTGCCGATAACGATGGTGCTGGCTACGGTTACATCCCTAGAGGGGCATCTGGTTCATACGTCAGGACACTTATTACTATCGCTGAACAGTGCGCTAAGTAACAATGCCAAGGGCTCGTAGCCCTATTTCTCGGTAGTAAAGTTGGAACGTTCGCTTATTTTCTGTATGGGAGTCTGTCTTGGCCGAGCACAATTTTGATCTAGTAATTCTCGGTGGCGGTAGCGGTGGATATGCCGCTGCACTTCGTTCAGCACAACTGGGTAAATCAGTTGCTCTTATTGAGAAGGACAAACTCGGCGGTACATGTTTGCACCGCGGTTGCATCCCTACCAAGGCTCTTTTGCACGCTGCCGAGGTAGCAGACGTTGTCAAGGATGCAAGTCACTACGGAATTAACGCTCAGTTCGGTTCAATCGACATGAATGTAGTGAACACCTACCGTGATGGAATCGTAGACCGACTATTCAAGGGTCTCACTGGACTGGTCAATTCAAAGAACGTCACTGTAGTAGCGGGCGAAGGCAAGTTAGTCGGACCAAAAACCATTCAGGTTGGCGGCGACACCTACACCGGCACCAACGTAATCCTCGCTTCTGGTTCTTACTCGCGTTCACTTCCGGGCTTGGAAATCGGTGGCCGCGTAATCACTTCTGAACACGCGCTTCAGATGACATTCGTACCAAACAAAGTGATTGTTCTTGGTGGTGGAGTAATCGGTGTCGAGTTCGCTTCTATCTGGCGTTCTTTTGGCACCGAAGTAACCATCATCGAAGGTCTTCCAAACTTGGTACCAAATGAAGATGCTGCTGTAAGTAAGGCGCTTGAGCGCGCCTTCCGCAAGCGCGGTATCGAATTCAAGACCGGAGTTCGTTTCTCAGGCGTTGAACAGCACGAAAACGGCGTCGTAGTTTCACTTGAATCAGGTGAAAAACTCGAAGCAGAACTTCTCCTTGTTGCTGTAGGTCGCGGACCAAACACTGCAGGTCTGGGTTATGAGGAAAACGGAATCGCAATGGATCGCGGATACGTTCTTACTAACGAGCGTCTTCAGACCAGTGTTCCTGGCGTTTATGCAGCGGGAGACATCGTTCCTGGCTTGCAGTTGGCGCACCGAGGATTCCAGCAGGGAATCTTCATCGCCGAAGAGATCGCGGGTCTAAACCCAGCAGTGATCGACGAGTCTGGTATTCCTAAGGTCACCTATTGCGAGCCAGAAATTGCTTCGGTTGGCCTCTCAGAAGCGAAGGCAGCTGAGAAATTTGGTGCCGACAACATTTCGACTTACGAATACAACCTTGGTGGAAACGGTAAGAGTCAAATTCTTGGCACTGCAGGCTTCATCAAACTAATCCGTCAAAACAACGGACCTGTTGTTGGAGTTCACATGATTGGTTCTCGCGTTGGCGAACAGATCGGTGAAGCTCAACTCATCGTCAACTGGGAAGCATATCCAGAAGACGTTGCAACTCTTATCCACGCCCACCCGACCATGAACGAAGCCATCGGCGAAGCTCACCTTGCTCTTGCCGGCAAGCCACTTCACGCACACGCTTAATAAACAGGAGCATAGAAAAAAATGAGCGAATCAGTTGTACTTCCAGCGCTGGGTGAAAGCGTAACCGAGGGTACTGTCACCCGTTGGTTGAAAAAAGTTGGCGACACTGTTGCTGTTGATGAACCTCTGGTTGAAGTTTCAACCGACAAGGTAGACACCGAGATCCCTTCACCTGTTGCAGGTGTGATCGAACAAATTTTGGTACAGGAAGATGAGACCGTTCAGGTCGGTGCAGTGCTAGCAATAATCGGAAGTGGTTCGGGCGCAGCTGCTGCTCCTGCTGCCCCAGCCGCAGAACCTACCCCGGCACCAGCTCCTGCAGCTGTCACACCTCCACCTGCAGCACCAGCTCCGGTAGCTGCTCCGGTAGCTGCTCCGGTAGCAGCTCCAGTGGCGGCTCCAGTGGCAGCACCAGCGCCTGTTGTGACCCCAGCTCCAATTGCAGCTCCAGTGGCATCAAACAGTGATGCTGGTTACGTAACCCCATTGGTTCGAAAGCTAGCCAATGAAAACGGAATCGATCTTCACAATGTGAGCGGCACCGGTGTAGGCGGGCGAATTCGCAAGGAAGACGTCCTCGCCGCAACTGGCGGTAGCGCAACAGCAGCACCGGTCTACGCAGCACCGGTGGCAGCCCCAGTTACTTCTTCATCTCCGCACGTAGCCGCTTCAGCTTCTGCGCTTCGCGGAACTACTGAGCCGATGTCGCGACTACGTAAGGTTCTCGCAGAGCGCGCAGTGGCTTCGATGCAGGCAACTGCACAGTTGACCACCGTGGTAGAGGTTGATGTCACTCGCATCGCAAACCTTCGCGCTGCGGTTCAGCCTGCTTTCGTTGCAGCAACCGGTGGCAAGTTGAACTTCATGCCATTCTTCGCACTCGCCGCAGCCGAAGCATTGCGCGCACACCCTAAGCTCAATGCAACAATCGATGGCGAGAATATCGTTTACCATCCGACCGAAAACATCAGCTTCGCTGTTGACACTGAGAAGGGTCTTCTCACTCCGGTAATTCGCGACGCTTCAACTTTGAACATTACTCAGATCGCCGGACAGATTGCAGACCTTGCGGCACGCACTCGTAACAACCAACTGAAGCCTGATGAGTTGGGTGGTGGCACATTCACATTGACCAACACCGGCTCACGCGGAGCATTGTTCGACACTCCAGTAGTGTTCCTACCTCAGGTTGCAATCTTGGGTACCGGTGTTGTCACCAAGCGTCCTGTGGTTTTTGCAGGAGCAGACGGCCAGGACACCATTGCAATTCGTAGCATGGTTTACCTCGCGCTTTCATACGACCACAGACTCGTAGACGGCGCAGATGCAAGTCGTTTCTTGGTCGATGTAAAGACTCGACTCGAGGAAGCAAACTTCTCAGCGAACCTGGGTATTTAGAAATCCAAAAAGAATTGACCCCTGTTATTTTCGGGGGTCAATTTTTTTTATGCGTAAGACACCTGAATCCATACTTGCGATAAACGCCCCTGAAATTTTCTCATTGTGACAGGTTGCATCAAAATTGAAGGCCTCGATATTTCCACTCGAAGCAACTGGCTTTAACCTAAGTAACCAATCTCCCGAGGAGTAGAGATTATCTTGTTGCGTAATCGGGGTACCGACCTCAATCGGAATGCAAGTTTGGGGTTTCTGACTTAACATTGGAGCGCTTGGTTTCGCTCGAGGAATCAGGGCAAAAATGCAGACTGAAACAACCAGCGCAATTGCTAGGACTGGCAGAAATAGAAATCCCCTGCCACTCGGATGTTGGGTGGCTAGCAACACTCGACGGGTACCGATTTTCACGGGCCTAACTTGCAGCCCAGACTCCTGAGCCTTATGCATTGAAATTGGCCAACTCTGCCAGAGCTGGTTTACCCGAATAGTGTGGGAAACTCCAGCGTCTAGGTAGATCTGCTTGAGTGACATCCTTCCATTGAATTACCTGGACATCTTGTATTGATGCTCGGATTGAATACTGGGGAATAAATGACCGGCTTGTGGATTTAAACTAGAGCAATGCCAAGCTTTGAAGTCTTAGGACTATCCCCTAACTTCGTAGATTACGAAGCTGCCTGGCAACTTCAAAAGTCGGTTCACAGCCGCGTGGCCAAGGGCGAAATCAGCGACACAGTGCTGTTGCTCGAACACGCCTCAGTATTTACCGCTGGAAAACGAACCGAAGACGATGAGCGGCCAATGGATGGCACGCCGGTAATAGACGTTGATCGTGGTGGAAAAATCACCTGGCACGGCCCAGGACAGCTTGTTGGCTACCCAATCATGAAACTCCCTGAGCCAATCGACGTGGTCGGTTATGTCCGATGGCTCGAGCAAGTATTAATCAATGCCATTGCAGAGTTTGGCGTAGTTGGAGAACGGGTGGGCGGACGCAGCGGAGTTTGGGTAAGTGTTGATGGCGCCTACGAGAAGGTAGCGGCAATCGGCATCCGCGTGGCTGAAAAAGTGACTATGCACGGTTTCGCTCTTAACTGCAACAATTCACTCCAACCGTATGAGACGATTATTGCCTGCGGTATCCGCGATGCAAAGACGACAACACTTTCGCTGCAAGCTGGGCGAGAAATCACACCGGCTATGGCCGTTGAGGTAATCGAAAGACACCTTGGCGAGATTGAATTGAGACGATGAACGAGAGACCAGAGCGCAAACTCCTGCGCCTCGAAGTGCGAAATGCATCGGTACCGATTGAGAAGAAGCCCGAGTGGATTAAGACCACCGCAAAAATGGGTCCGGAATATCAGGCCCTTCAGTCACTGGTGAAATCAGAAGGTCTTCACACGGTTTGCCAAGAGGCCGGATGTCCGAACATTTTCGAGTGCTGGGAAGACCGTGAAGCGACATTCTTGATTGGTGGATCCCAGTGCACTCGTCGATGCGATTTCTGCCAGATAGACACCGGTAAACCTGCCGATTTAGATACCGACGAGCCAAGGCGAGTTGGCGAGTCGGTAAAGTCGATGCAATTGCGCTACGCAACAGTTACCGGCGTAGCTCGAGATGACCTAGAGGACGAAGGTAGTTGGCTCTACGCCGAAACCATTCGGCAAATTCATGAACAATCTCCGGGCACCGGTGTGGAAATCTTGGTTCCTGATTTTTCTGGAAACCCAATCCACTTGCAGAAGGTTTTCGATGCCGCACCAGAAGTTTTTGCCCACAACGTTGAAACTGTGCCGAGAATTTTCAAGCAGATTCGACCTGCTTTCCGTTACGAACGCTCACTCGACGTAATCACCCAGGCTCGCAACTTCGGCTTGGTTACTAAGTCGAATCTGATTCTGGGAATGGGTGAAACTTCAGACGAAATCATCCAGGCTCTTCGAGACCTTCACGATGCAGGCACAGATATTGTGACAATCACGCAGTACCTGCGACCGACTCCAAGACACCATCCGGTAGACCGTTGGGTCAAACCTCAGGAGTTCGTTGAATTTGCAAAAATAGCCGAGGAAATTGGCTTCCTCGGTGTGTTGAGCGGTCCACTGGTTCGAAGTTCGTATCGAGCAGGAAGACTTTGGGCGGCTTCGATGCAGAAAAAGGGTCGCGAGATTCCGGCACACCTGCAACACCTAGCCGATGCCGCGGCTCGTGATGGCTTCAGCCAAGCAGTTCACTAATTTCCCTTAGGCTTTATCCCATGGCAAAAAACGCTCAGAAACCAGCACGTCAACCTTCTCGCTTCGTTCAGGTAGTCAAGGTACTAGCCAAGACCGCTAGAGATGACAAGAGCGCACTCGCTTGGTCGGTACTTTCGTTCGTTGGCCTTTTGAGCATCGGACTTTTGGTTGCCAACATCGTGGCACCTGGACAAACCGCTGGAGCAATTCTTTGGGGTGTTACCGGTGCAATCGCAGGCCTATTGGGCGCGATGATCATTCTTTCTCAGCGAGCTCAGGCTGTAATTCTCGCCGGCTACGAAGGTCAGCCTGGAGCAACCGGAGCAGTCCTACAGCAGGCCTTGCGACGGGGTTGGAGATTTAGTGAGATGCCTGTTCACGTCAGCCCAAAGACCCAAGAAATGGTTTTTCGTGCGGTTGGCCCTGGTGGTGTGGTTCTTATCGGTGAAGGTTTCTCAAGAGCGCGTGTTCAGCAAATCACCGAGGACGAGCGCCGCAAGGTGGCGCGCATCGCTCCGGGTGTTACCACTCACGTTTTCTATGTGATCCCAAATGACCCTGAAGCGATCAAGCTGGCAAAGCTCGGTTCGAAAATCCTCAAACTCAAGCGTGCACTTAACCGCTCAGAGGTTTCGGTGGTAGCCAAGCGCCTTGAATCCATTGGGCTTAACATCCCTGTTCCAAAGGGAATTGATCCGCGCAATATGCGCATGCCACGCCGCTAAAGGCGGTTTTGGCCGACACAAGGTTTTACATCGGCGTAACATTTTCGGCGCTTTCGGGCTTATTGCCAAAGGTAGACTTTTCCCGTAAACCACCTTTTGAAAGGGAAATACCCTATGTCTAACCACCCTAAGTTCAAGTCAGCTTCAGAGGTCGTCAAGTTCATCAAGGACGAAGACGTTAAGTTCCTTGACGTGCGCTTCACCGACCTTCCTGGTGTTCAGCAGCACTTCAACCTACCTGCAGCAATGATCGACGAAGAGTTCTTCATCGACGGTCAGCTATTCGATGGTTCATCGATCCGCGGTTTCGCATCGATTCACGAATCAGATATGCAGTTGATTCCTGACGTAACCACCGCTTACCTTGACGCTTTCCGCGTTGAGAAGACCTTGGTTATGTTGTTCGACATTTACAACCCTCGCAATGGCGAGATCTACGCAAAGGACCCACGTCAGGTTGCTAAGAAGGCTGAGGCTTACCTAGCCAGCACCGGCATTGCTGACACCGCGTTCTTCGCACCAGAAGCAGAATTCTTCATCTTCGACGACGTTCGCTACGAATACAAGCAGAACAGCTCGATGCACTTCATCGATTCAAGCGAAGCAGCATGGAACTCAGGACGTAAGGAAGAAGGCGGAAACCTCGCCAACAAGACTCCTTACAAGGGTGGTTACTTCCCTGTTGCTCCAGTTGACCAGCACGCCGATATGCGCGACCAGATCGTTCTCGAGCTTGAAGCTGCTGGCCTTGCAGTCGAGCGCAGCCACCACGAGGTTGGTACCGCTGGCCAGGGTGAAATTAACTACCGCTTCGACACTTTGGTGCACGCAGCAGATGACATCTTGAAGTTCAAGTACATCGTCAAGAACGTTGCGCACCAGTTCGGTAAGACCGCAACCTTTATGCCAAAGCCACTGTTCGGTGACAACGGTTCAGGTATGCACGTTCACCAGTCGCTCTGGAAAGATGGCAAGCCGTTGTTCTACGATGAGTCAGGCTACGGCGGTCTTTCAGACCTAGCACGTTGGTACATCGGTGGAATCTTGAAGCACGCACCATCACTTCTAGCGTGGACAAACCCATCGGTAAACAGCTACCACCGCTTGGTACCTGGTTTTGAAGCTCCGGTAAACCTTGTTTACTCAGCAGGTAACCGCTCAGCTGCGATTCGTATCCCGATGACCGGAACCAACCCGAAGGCTAAGCGTATTGAGTTCCGTGCGCCAGATGCTTCATCGAACCCATACCTCGCCTTCGCAGCGATGCTGATGGCTGGCCTTGACGGTATCAAGAACCGCATTGAGCCACACGCACCGGTAGACAAGGACCTCTACGAGCTACCACCCGAGGAAGCAAAGCTAATCCCTCAGGTACCAGGCAGCCTAGAGCTAGTTCTTCAGGCACTAGAGGCAGACCACGACTACCTACTTGCTGGCGACGTATTCACCAAGGACCTCATTGAAACTTGGATCGACTACAAGCGCACCAAGGAAATTCAGCCGATTGCACTTCGTCCTCACCCATACGAGTTCGAGCTTTACTACGGCGTGTAATAAGTCAAGAAAAGAGGCCCGCAGAAATGTGGGCCTCTTTTTTTATGCAAAGAACAGGCGTTCAAACACCATACGAGCGCGACGAGTAAAGGACAGATAATCCTCTTCGAGTTGCGTTGCACTGTGCGGCGGGTACTCCAGTATTCGGGCTAGCCCCTCAAGTTGGCGACGGTCGGTAGGCAGTACATCGGTTCGTTTATTAGCCCAGAGAACACTCGCGGATCGCACACGCGAGGCTAGAACCCAGGCTTCAATCAAAACGCGGGCGTCATGTTCCTCAATGATTTTTTCTGCGACCATCGCATTGAGTGCATCTATCGTGCGAGGAGTTCGGATAGCCGGGTGTTCGGCGCCAAACTTTAGCTGATAAAGCTGAACCAACCATTCAACGTCGCTTAGTGAACCTCTGCCGAGCTTAAGGTGCCGTTTCGGATCTGCGCCCTGAGGTAAGCGCTCACTCTCGACACGAGCTTTTATTCTGCGAATCTCAGTGATGGCACTCTGCTGCAAAACTTTTGGATAGCGGTACTTGTCGATGATTTCCAGAAACGCCGTTCTCAAATGTTCACTTCCGGCGATAATGCGAGCACGAAGAAGGGCCTGAGCTTCCCAGGTATCGGACCATCGTTCATAGTAGGCAAGATAGGAATCGACCGAGCGGACCACTGCTCCATTCTTACCTTCAGGCCGCAAGTCATTATCAATTTCAAATTCGAGAATTGGATCTGCCGTTAGGCGCTTTAGTTCCGAAACAACTCGTTCGGCTTGCTTTTGAACTTGGTCTACGTTTTGCCCCTCGCCTACTGCATAAGTGAACATTACGTCGGCGTCCGAACCGAATCCGAGTTCCTCCCCTCCAAACCTACCCATGGCGATAATCCCAAAGTCCACTCCAGACTCCAAGCCATCCAAAACAAGAGCGAGCATTGACTGGAGGTATACCTCGGTGAGATCACTGAGCCCTTTAGACACTTGATTTATGTCTAAATCGCCCAGTACCGCCCCGAGAGCAATTCTTAGAGTCTCTCTCCTGCGCACCTGCCTTATGGCATTCGCGGTCGTCTCGGAATCGTCATGACGTGATGCAATTGCAGCCAATTCCTGATGCAGATCATTAGCAGACACCGGCTGCAACTCCGTTGGGTTTTCAAACCAGGCCGCAGCCTCAGGGATGCGCTCGAAAAGTGCCGTGGCGAGTTTGCTATTGCCCAAAACCTGAGTCATTCGCTCGGCTGCGCCGGTAGAGTCCCGAAGCATTCGCAAATACCAGTGCGACTCCCCCAGATCCTCAGATAACCGCCTGAAGGCCAGTAGTGCGGAATCTGGATCAGTGCCCTGAGAGAACCACTGCAGTAATACCGGTAACAACTGCCTCTGAATTGCTGCTCTGCGAGATAGTCCGTTGGTGAGCGCAGCAATGTGAGTGAGCGCCCCCTTTGGATCCATAAATCCAATTGCCGATAGGCGGTCTTGAGCCTGCGCGGATGAAAGTTCAAGAGTGCTGTCTTCCAACTTGGCGACAGCACTTAGCAAAGGTCGGTAGAAAAGTCTTTGGTGCAAGCCACGGACTTCGAGTTTCACTGACTCCCACCGTGCAGTCAGCGACTCGGCATTCTCTTTCACATTAACCGCGCGAGCCAAGGCACGTCTTGCTGTCTCTGAAGTAGGCATCAAGTGTGTTCTGCGCATTTGCGACATTTGAATGCGATGTTCAAGCAATCTCAAAAATCTATAGTGAGACGCAAAAGCGTTGGCCTCGCTTCGACCGATGTATCCACCTATCGATAGGGCCTGAATTGCATTCATGGTGTCTCGGTGTCGCAAGGATTCGTCTGTGCGGCCGTGCACCAACTGCAAGAGCTGAACAGTGAATTCAATATCCCTAAGTCCACCCGGACCAAGTTTTATCTGAAGATCAATCTCGTTTGCGGGAATGTGCTCGGTTACTCGCTCTCGCATTCTTTGCGCTGATTCAACGAAATTTTCTCGCGATGCCGACGCCCAAACCTTTGGCGCGAGAGCCGCAACGTAACGTTGGCCGAGCTCCTGGTCGCCGGCTACGGGCCTAGCCTTGAGGAGTGCTTGGAATTCCCAGCTCTGCGCCCAGCGGTCGTAATAGGCAACATGAGACTCCAAGGTACGGACCAACGCACCGCTCTTTCCTTCTGGACGAAGATTTGGATCTACCTGCCAAAGCATTGCCTCAGGAGCATTGCCGTCCATGGCTCGCATCATTCGAGTGGCTAATTTAGTAGCAATTTCAACTGCTCTGTCACTTTCCAGAGACGGACTGCCCGATTCAGCAACATAAATCACATCGACGTCGCTGATGTAGTTGAGCTCGCGTGCCCCGCACTTACCCATTGCGATTACGGCAAACTTGGTCTGATCTATCTCGTCAGCACTGAAAGAACCAAACTCAGTGGAACGCTTCAATTCTGTTCTAGCAACTTTGATGCCTGCCTCAAGTGCCGCACCCGCTAAATCGGCAAGCGCTGCTGCAACAACAGGCACACCAGATTCGACATCAGGTTGATTCAAGTCAAAAATCGCAACTTGCAACAACTCCTGACGATATTGCAAACGCAAAGCTGACCAAACCGCGGTCACCTCGAAATCAGAAGAAAGCAACGGCTCCAAAGAATTGAGGAGCGATTGGTTGAATTCGCTTGAGCTTTTTACCGAAGTAATCGGTTTTTCAAAGTGGATCAGAAACTCGGGTTTACGTCTGACTAAATCTGCAAGGGCTTCCGATGCACCAAGAAGTAAACAGAGGCGAGTCGCAGAATCTTCTTTGTTGAGTAGTCTTTTTACCTTTGCCTTGTCGATCTCGGCCAGAGTGAGCAAATAATTTAGCGCCTGATCTGGATTCGCCGATTTTGCCAAACTTGCAAGTGAAACTCGGCCGGCATCGCCAACTAATTTAACGAGTTGATCAAGTTTGTTCAGGGTTCCAGATAAATCTGTGAACCCAAATCGGGCTAGTTCGGATAGACCGGACACTTGAGTGCTTAGAGAACTTCGAAGTTTTGCTTCAGCTCGTAAGGAGTGACCTGTGACCGATACTCGGCCCACTCTCGGCGCTTATTGGCCAGTACGTAGCTGAACACTTCTTCGCCAAGAGTTTCCGCGGCAAGCTCCGACTCTTCGAGCTTGCGGATGGCATGCTCAAGACTCTGAGGGAGAGCCTGGATACCCATTGCGCGTCGTTCTGCGTCGTTTAGCGACCAAACGTCATCTTCCGTCTCTGCTGGTAGCTCGTATTCCTCTTCGATTCCCTTGAGACCGGCAGAAAGAATTAGCGCGTAAGCCAGGTACGGGTTCGCTGCTGAGTCGATTGCTCGGTACTCGATTCGTGATGAATTGCCCTTGTTCGGCTTGTAAAGCGGAACTCGGATTAGAGCTGATCGGTTGTTGTGACCCCAGCAAACGAATGATGGAGCCTCACCGCCACCCCAGAGACGCTTGTACGAATTAACGTATTGGTTGGTAACCGCTGTGATTTCAGGGGCGTGACGCAACAGGCCGGCGATAAAGTGTTTCGCGGTCTTGCTCAAGTGATATTGAGAACCAGGCTCGAAGAATGCGTTGGTGTCACCTTCAAAAAGTGACATGTGGGTGTGCATGCCAGAACCAGGGTGTTCGGTGAATGGCTTTGGCATGAATGTGGCGTAAACGCCCTGCTCGATTGCAACTTCCTTAATTACTGTGCGGAAGGTCATGATGTTGTCTGCCATGGTCAACGCATCGGCATAGCGAAGATCGATTTCGTTCTGTCCAGGACCACCCTCGTGGTGGCTGAACTCGACCGAGATACCAAGTTGTTCCAACATCGATACAGCACGACGTCGGAAGTCGTGAGCTGTGCCGCCTGGCACATTATCGAAGTAACCGGCCTTGTCTACTGGAATCGGCCCCTCTGGACCGATCTGCGAAGACTTTAGGAGGTAGAACTCAATCTCAGGGTGTATGTAAAAAGAGAAACCCTTGTCTGATGCTTTAGCGAGTGCACGACGAAGCACGTTGCGAGGATCAGCGGCCGCCGGTGCTCCGTCTGGAGTTTGAATGTCGCAGAACATGCGTGCGGTTGGGTCAATCTCGCCGCGCCATGGAAGAATTTGGAAAGTACTTGGGTCAGGCAACGCCAACATGTCAGCTTCGTAGGTTCTAGCGAGTCCTTCGATTGCCGAACCGTCAAAGCCCAAACCCTCGGCGAATGCGCCTTCAACCTCAGCCGGTGCGATAGCCACTGACTTTAGGGTTCCAGCAACGTCGGTGAACCACAATCTGATGAACTTGACGCCACGTTCCTCGATAGTTCTGAGCACAAAATCGCGCTGCTTATCCATCGGGTTTTCCTCTCTCTGCCTGCTATTAGGCTAGTCGCTATGGCCCCAATTCGCATTGCTCTAGCCCAAACCAACCCGGTTGTGGGCGATTTGAAGGGCAACCTGCACCATTGCCGAGAAGCGGTAGCCAAAGCCGCCGAACAGGGTGCAGCAATTGTGGTTTTTGGCGAAATGGTGACCTCGGGATACCCGATTGAAGATTTGGCCGCCCGCGAAAGTTTTCTCAATGATTCAGTTCAGGCCGTCAAAGATTTTGCGATGGAATTGAATGAAGCCGGATTTGGCGCACATGTGGTCGTGCTGGGAACTCCTGCGATTGTGGCTGCCGAGCACAGAAGCCCTTGGGCTATCGCCCAGAATGCCGCGGTAATAATTCGCGAGGGAAAAGTATGGGCGGGCTATGCCAAGCACCACCTGCCTAACTACTCAGTATTCGATGAGTACCGCAATTTCGTTCCGGGTGACCAGAGCATCAACTTTGAACTTGAAAATCTAAAGTTCTCGCTCCTTATCTGCGAAGACATTTGGCAATCGGGCGGTCCGGTGGCCCGTCTTTCAGAAGATAAAGCAGATATCGCGCTGGTACTTAACGGTTCTCCATTCGAAATCGACAAAGATGATCGTCGAGTTGAATTGGTCAAAAAACTGTCAAAAGATCAAAATGTCGCAGTGGCATACGTCAATCTAGTTGGCGGCCAAGACGACTTGGTATTCGATGGCGATAGTTTCGTAGTCGACGCAAACCAGAATCTAATCGGACGCGCTGCGCAGTTCGAGCCCGGCCTGATGCTTTTTGATATTGAATCAAAAACTCAAATTACTGCCGTCACTCCAAGCGCACAACACAAGCAAGACGATCACTGGCAAATTTGGAACGCTCTCGTTCTCGGTCTGCGTGACTACGTAAACAAAAATGGATTTAAATCAGTAATTCTCGGACTAAGCGGCGGTATTGATTCAGCGGTTTGTGCAGCCATCGCCGTTGACGCCATCGGAGCTCATCGAGTCTTTGGTGTTTCCATGCCAAGCAAGTTTTCTTCGGATCACTCAAAGAGTGACGCATTCGACTTAGCCAAGAGGCTCGGAATTAACATTCGCACGGAGCCAATCAAGGGTGCAGTCAAAGAGCTCGAGAGACAACTCAAATTAAAGGATCTCTCTGCTGAAAACCTTCAGGCTCGTGTTCGAGGCACAATTTTGATGTCGCTCAGCAATCTGGAGGGACACCTCACACTCACCACTGGCAATAAAACAGAACTCGCAGTTGGTTACAGCACGATTTACGGAGATTCCGTGGGTGGCTTTGCTCCAATCAAAGATGTCGCCAAGACTCTGGTTTGGGAGCTCGCCAAGTGGCGAAATGCCCAAGCGGTAGCCGAGGGCGCAAAACCACCAATTCCTGAGAACAGCATTAGCAAGCCGCCTTCTGCGGAGCTTCGCCCAGGCCAAGTAGACCAGGACAGCCTTCCCGACTATGCGGTTCTGGATGAAATTTTGAGTGCATATCTGGAACGCCGTCTAGGCGCTAGCGAAATCAAGAGTCTCGGCTTTGATCCCGACACAGTGGAACGAGTCATTTCTCTAGTAGATCGCGCCGAATGGAAACGGCGTCAAGGTGCAATCGGCCCAAAAATTACCGGTATGGCTTTCGGTCGCGACCGCAGGCTACCTATCACTAATAAGTACAAGTAGAACGGAAACAAAGTGGCGGCAGACAAGCTAATTTCAAGCGGCGGACCATGGGAATCAAAAATTGGCTACTCGCGCGCGACAGTAGCAGGTGAATACGTTCACGTTTCTGGTTCGACCGCAACTGTCGATGGTGTTCTGCAACACGAGGGTGACGCCTACGGTCAAACTAAGACTGCATTAGAAGTCGTCATCGCAGGTGCTCTCGCTCAGGCAGGCTACGAACTAAAAGATGTTGTCCGCTCACGAGTTTATTTAACCAATGCAGAAGACATGGATGAAGCTGGTCGTGCTCACGGTGAAATTTTCGGCGAGATTCGACCTGCACTGACAATCCTTGCTGGCGTGAAATTCATCAACCCAGCGATGCTGGTTGAAATTGAAGTTGATGCATGGAAGCGCGGTTAGCCAATGGCGAAGATTCCTCGAATTTCTCACCTCCAAGAATTCAAGAATTCGGGCGTCAAGTTTTCTTGCCTTACCTCCTATGATCAATTCACCGCGCAAATTTTTGACCAAGCCGGTGTAAACGTTCTCCTGGTTGGTGATTCGGCAGCAGAAAATCACCTCGGTCACGACAGCGTTTTA
The DNA here is from genome assembly GCA_041181555.1 of Actinomycetota bacterium. Lineage (GTDB taxonomy): Bacteria > Actinomycetota > Actinomycetes > Actinomycetales > Microbacteriaceae > Rhodoluna. The sequence continues at coordinate 66,187 of JBEGPH010000001.1, forward strand.
GCGATCACTGTGGATGAAATAATCCCAATCGGGCGCGCAGTAGCTAGGTCTGCAAAGAATTCCCTGGTAGTCGTAGACATGCCATTCGGTAGCTACGAAGCATCGGTTGAAGATGCAGTTCGAAACGCCACACAAATCATGAAGCAAACCGGTGCTGAAGCCGTAAAACTTGAAGGTGGGCGAAGAAGTGCCGAGCAAATTAAGGCGATTGTCCAAGCCGGAATTCCAGTAATGGGACACATCGGCTTTACCCCGCAAAGCGTTCATGCACTCGGAGGATTCAAGGTTCAGGGTCGCGGCGATAGCGCTGACGAAGTCATTGCCGAAGCCCATGCAGTCCAAGAGGCCGGTGCCTTTGCGGTTGTGCTTGAACTTGTACCCGCAGAGCTGGCAGCCAGAATCACAAGTGAACTTTCGATACCGACCATCGGGATCGGTGCCGGTTCATCAACTGATGGGCAAATATTGGTTTGGACAGACTTCGCTGGCCTATCGGATGGAAAGCCTCGCAAATTTGTGCGACGGTATCTGAATCTTCGTGAGCAACTAGCGGCAGCTGCTCAAAAATACGTCGCCGACGTAACATCACTGAATTTCCCTAACGAACAGGAATCCTTCGAGGACTAGTCTTCTTGCTCGTCTTTGTCTCTCCACTGTTTGGCTTTTTCAGCAAGAATTTCAAGTGCGCGCTGAGCATCTTCAAAGGAACTAAATGGGCCGATTCGGTAAACGGCAATTGACTGCTTGCCAACCTCGACTTGATTGGTTTTGGTGTTGAACCAGAATTCCTTTGGCTCTCGGCTGCCGGTCATAATGCACTCACACTCATAGACTAGAGCCATGCCTCGCGACTCCAAGACCGGTTTTCTTACTCCAGGAGTCGTGTCATCGCTTCGATCAGTTCCCAAAGATATTGTTCGTCCTGAGTATGTTGGTAAACCAGCGCCAGCAAAGTACACCGAAGGCGACATTTGGGGTCCGACAGAAATCGAATTGATCAGGGCATCGGGAAAAATCGCCGCTCAAGCCATTGAATTGGTTGGTGAGCACTGCAAACCGGGTATAACCACCGATGAACTAGACCGAATTGGTCACGAGTTTCTGATTGCTAACGGCGCTTACCCTTCAGCCTTGCAATACCGCGGGTTTCCAAAATCAATCTGCACCTCGGTAAATGAAGTAATTTGTCACGGAATTCCTGATAACACAGAGCTTCAAGATGGCGACATCGTCAACATCGACATCACGGCTTATAAAAACGGCTTTCACGGAGATAGCAACCAAACTTTCTTGGTTGGTGATGTCAAAGAAGAGGTAAAACTCCTGGTGGAAAGAACCAGAGAGTCGCTAAATCGAGCTATAGCCGCCGTGGCTCCAGGGCGCCAAATAAACATAATTGGCAGGACAATTGAGGCATATGCCAAACGCTTCGGCTATGGAGTGGTTAGAGACTTCACAGGCCACGGAATTGGCAAGGCTTTTCACTCAGGTTTGGTTATCCCGCACTACGACGCTGCACCCCAGTACTCGACCGAAATGCAGGTGGGTATGGTTTTCACCATCGAGCCGATGTTGACCCTTGGCACTTACCAGTGGGACATGTGGCCAGACAACTGGACAGTGCTAACCAGAGACAAAAGTATTACCGCTCAATTCGAACACACGCTGGTTGTCACTGAAACCGGCGCAGAAATACTGACCCTTCCATAATCAGAGGACATCATGGCAAAAATCGCAATCGGGATTGATATCGGTGGTACAGGAATCAAGGGTGCCTTAGTCGATGTAAAGAATGGCGAAATGATTGGCGATCGAGTTCGCGTGGAAACCCCTGAGGGTGGGTCAACCGACGACATTATTGCCACAGTAAAGTCACTGCTAAAGAAGTTGCCAGACTCCCCAAGCGATACTCCTGTGGGTATATGTTTTCCGGCTGTCGTGCAGCACGGTGTAACCAAGTCCGCAGCTAACATCTCAAAGAAGTGGATTGGCTTTGACGCTGATAAAGCATTTACCAAAGCACTTGGTAGAGAGGTACATCTGGTTAACGATGCCGACGCGGCTGGATTGGCCGAGATGCGTTTTGGTGCCGGACGCGCCGAACGTGGCGTGGTCATTATGACAACATTGGGCACCGGCATTGGCACCGCAATTTTCCATGATCAAAAATTGATACCAAACGCCGAACTGGGACACCTCGAGATTGATGGTGTTGACTATGAAACCAAAGCAGCGTTCTCGGCTAAGGAGAGAGAAAACTTATCTTGGGAGCAGTGGGCTGAGCGGTTGCAAAAGTATTACTCGACTCTTCAGCGACTCTTCTCGCCAGATCTGATCATCGTGGGAGGCGGCGTCTCAAAGGAATATAAAAACTTCCTGCCGCTATTGGACATTGATTGTGAAATCGTCCCTGCGGAAATGCGCAATAACGCAGGGATCTTGGGGGCGGCTCGACTCGCCTACCGGCTGGCTCATAAAGATTAATTGGACGGGTCGGCCGATACGCCGGGTTTTGTACCCTTTCGGGTGACGATCATCTATCTAGAGTTGCCGTTACCGACAACTTCAAGCAACCTACCCGAGCGCTAAATCGAGCCAATCTATGCGCGCTCTATCTGGTCTTGCTCCAGGTGAGGTTTACCTAGCCAGAGCGCTCACACGCCCTGCTGGTGGTCTCTTACACCACCGTTTCAGCCTTACCACTTGCGTGGCGGTCTACTCTCTGTTGCACTTTCTCGCGGGTTTCCCCGGGTGGGTGTTACCCACCACCTTGCTCTATGGAGCCCGGACGTTCCTCGTCACTTTCGTGCCGCGATCGTCTGGCCGACCCATCCAAGGACAAGGTTAGCCGCGCTGAGTGGCAATGAAAAGGGCTACAGGTGAGCAGTTATGTTGGTGGCCAGAAGCTCGGCGGCTTCGTCGCCCCAGACGCGAATTATCGTGATCGAACAGGGTGCAACCTGTGGTCGCCAGTAAGCAGATGGGCCTGCATCTAGAGCCCACTTGATAAAACCTCGAACCGGCATGACGTGAGCCACAGCAACTACCGTTTTGCCAGCAAACTCCTTCACAATCTGTTGCCTGGCTCGATTGATTCGCAGGTCAAAAGTTGCGAGTGATTCACCGTTTGGCGGAGCGATGTCGTAAGAACCCTGCCAGGCCGCCAAAACCTCCGGGGTAGCCTCGGCCACCTGTTCATTTGTCAATCCGTCCCAATCACCAAAACCAATTTCCCTGAGATTTTCGTTCAGCGAAACTGTTAGTCCTAGCGGGTTGGCAATAATTTCCGCAGTTTCTTTCGTGCGCTTCATGGGCGAAGCCACCACGGCAGCCACTGGCGGAATGTGTTTCCATCTGCCGTCACGTCCAAGTTGTTCAATCACGCTCGCAGCAGATGCGGCATCGCGCCTACCGGCGTCGCTCAAGCTTGGATCATCACCGTCACCACCGGAAATTTTGTGCGACTCGGTTAAAGCTGTGCGGCCATGTCGCACCAAAACAATCGTGGTAAGTGGCTCACCTGATGTCTTCGGAGCTCGAATCGAGGTCGGACCAGCGAGGTTAAACTCCGTGGTGAACGCGCTCGGTTTTTCATCGAAACCAGAATCGTAATCTGCCATTTCATCCATGGCCTTATTGGCTAGTGCATCGGCAAGAGTGTTCTGTTCGCGAGGAATCCACTGCCAGGTTACAGATTTACCCGTGACCAGATCTTGAACCTGAGCTCCAAGCGAGATCATGTCTGGATGCTTTATTTTCCAGCCGCCCGACATTTGCTCAATCACGAGTTTGCTATCCATACGAACCAGCACTTGGGCTTCTGGATTAATTTCAAGGGCAGCCTGTAGGCCAGCGATAAGGGCAACATATTCGGCGACGTTATTGGTGGCCATACCTACGTAGCGAGCAATCTCGCGAATCACCTGACCTGTGGTTGCATCAATCACAACCGCACCTGAACCAGCTGTTCCCGGGTTTCCCCTGCTACCGCCATCGGCTTCGATGATTAGTTGCTGAGCCACTAGCGAACCAGAATCCCGTTGCACTCGGCACAGTGGGCAAGCTCGTCCATAGGTGTGGCACGCACCTCATCGAGGCTCGCTCCAGTCATGGTCATACCGCAGGCACCACAGTTGATTCCGCTAAACCGCCCTACCCCGGCGCCTCTGGCCTTCAACTTCTCATAGTGCTCAGCTAATTCGGCCGAAAGATTTGCCTTGGCTCTGGCTCGATCTTCTGCAAGAAGCATCGCACCTGATTTCAACTTCGCCAATTCGGTTGCTTGAGTCGCTTCTAGTGCCTGCAATTTTTGCTGTGCCAGTTCACGTGACTCAGCGATTGATGAGACCTCCGCGCTTTGCAACTCAACCTTCTCAATTAGTGCAAGTTCTGCATCTTCTAAAGTGTCTTTGCGTTTCGCCAGCGAGGCGAGCTCGTGCTGAATGCCTTGGATGTCCTTCGGGTTACTGCTCTGATCTAATCTTTGGTTGTCCTTGAGAATTCTTTCCTCAACCAAATTCAAGTCTTCAGCGGCTCGCTTCAATTCGATTTCGAGTGCGTCAAGAGCGTTTCGACCGTTGAGTAACTCTTCAGATAATTTCATTAATTCCGAACGAGCGGATTCGATTTCTGTGCCATTGACTAGCGCTTCGGTTGCTAGGGCATTCCTACGAATCTGTAGGTCGATTTGACTTAGCTCCAGCAAGGTTTCTTGTTGCTGCTGACTTGCCTTCATGAACGCTCTGCCTAATCTATTGAGTTACCGCGAAATCCCAAGGATCGGTTCTCAGGTCGCTAACTTCAAACTTAACACCGGGAAGGGCGTTTTCCAGTTCTTTTGCGGCGACATCTAGCCAAAGTGACTCTGCGGCCCAGTGAGAAATCTCGATTAGGGAAAAATCCCTACCCTGCGCGATCGCCAATTCAATGGCATCTTGAACAGGGTGGTGACGCAAGTCAGAAGTCACGTAAACATCGGCTTGAGCAGCAATAGCAGCGTCGATAAATGAATCTCCCGCGCCCGCGCAGAGAGCAACGCGATTTACTCGCGATTCGGCGTTGCCCGCAACCAAGACACCTCCGGCGGTGGCAGGAATTACCTTGGCAATTCGGCGAGCAAAATCCACAAGAGACATCGGCTCGGCTAGCTCGCCGATGCGGCCGTGACCTATGCCGCCCGTAGCCGCCACTAAAGGCTGGCTGTCGTTCAGACCTAGAGCGGTGGCTAAGGTGGCTGAAACACCGGTTTTGGTTATGTCGGCATTGGTGTGCGCAGCCAAAAGTGAAACGTTTGCTCTAACCGCCTTGGCAAGCACCGCACCCTTGCGTGTGTCCTCGGCCAGCGTGGTAATCCCCCGAAGTAAGTAAGGGTGATGAGAGATGACGAGGTCGAAACCGCCAGCTACTGCATCGTCAATTAGTTGCGAAGTTACATCCACAGAAAGTAATACTTTTGAAACTTCATTGCTTGGGGAACCGGCGATTAGCCCAGGTCGATCCCATTCGTCAGCTCCAGCAATCGGCCAAAGCGATTCGGCCACCGCTAGTACATCGGAAATTTGTGCCATGAACTATTCGGCTTCCACGTTTATCAAATCGTGGCGTCGGGATTCAATTTTGAGTACTTCTTCTTCCTGGTTTTTGATTCTCTTTCTACCGAACAAAATCGGGAATAAGAAGCTAACTAGTGGTGCAAGGTAAATTCCAACGTTGAAATAGGAATCGCTTATGTAACCGGTCCACGCCCAGATTCCCTCAACGTTCGCACAGAGGCCAAGACCTACAGCAATAGCAACAATGAATCCAGTGATGTTGACCCAATTCCAGGCGCGGTAGAAGCCGTAGTCGCGGGCTAGTGAAACTTCGTGGTACGCAATCTTGCGGATTGCCACATCGCCGACAAATACGCCGGCCCAAGCGTAGATGATCACCGTTAGAAAACTAAAGTTTACGAACTGCGAAACAAAGACGGCCAAGAGTATGGTGGCCACCAAAAGGATTGGCTGACTAACAGCTGGTCGAAGTTTCAAATTGATCGATGCAAATGAAACCGATGTTGCATACATCCAAGAAGCTGCCCAGATAACTAAGGTCAAGACTGCGCTGTAAAGAATTACATTCGCAGCCCATTCAGGAGTGACTCTAAGTACTTCATCGAGAGCCAACTTGATTGCATCGATTTTGCCCTGTGGCAGCATCGATTTGAAAGCAATCAGCGCATAGCTTGAAATCAGCAGCGGAATAACTCCAGTAGCGAGTGCTACGAAAAGTGAAACCTTCGTACCAGATTCGCGCATTGGAATTTTGCGCGTGAATTCAGCGACGGATGTAATCCAGAAGGCGCCAAAGAAAATACCAACCACGCTAGAAATAGCTACAAGGGCGAAGAAATCTGGTGTTGCACTGAACTTGAGAACCTCAAAATTCAAGCTTCCAGCAGTGACAGAGACAAAGATAATCACGGCAACTGCGCCGACTGCCCCGGTAACTAACTGAACCCAATAAAGAGTCTTTCCCCCGAAGAATGCAAGCACCCCGCCGACCAGCAAGACAGCGGACAAACCGACAACCTGCCAGGTAACCTGAGGCGCTGAGGCCAATGCCGGAGTTGAAAGATCTGGAAGACCAACCACTAAGCCGTCAAAGGATTGGACTCCTAGATACAGCAACGCCGCACCAAATACGAGCTTGATTAAGACCAGCGGAATCGCCGAAACGAGATTACCGTGAACACCAAAAGCTGCTCTAGCGAGAATCAAAGTGGAAAGGCCACTGCGCTTTCCGGCTATAGCAGCAACCGAAATTACCGCCGAGCTAAACAAAAGCCCAATCGCGATTGCCAAAATTCCATCTCCGGCATTTTGTAAGTGCGATGCAAAAGCAGCGAGCATGAGCGGGGCAACTCCGATAGTCAAACCACCCCAAACAAACAATTGTGAAATTGGTTTCGACTGTCGTGAGATTGTCGAGAGTGGCTTATCAATCGCTCCGCTTTGCGGTTCACGAGCAAATGGCAGCTCGCCATCCTGGAGCAAAAAGTTAAAGTCTTCGTTTTCATCGTCATCTGCGCTTTGCTCCGCAGACTCAATGATGTCGAAACTACCGGTTGCGTAATCAACCGCTGAAACCGGTTCGGGCTCCACTACTGATTGCTCCGCACTCACACGCTCTGCTTCAATGCGAGCTACTTCAGCAATTCGTGCTGCTTCGATTCGCGCAGCTTCTTCGGCGCGCTCTGCTTCAGCAATTCGTTCTGCTTCAGCAGCGCGCTCAAGTTCTGCAAGTCTTTCCGCTTCAAGTCTTTCGCTCTCAACACGTTCAGCTTCTGCACGTTCAGCTTCTGCACGTTCAGCTCTAATACGCTCTTCTTCAGCGATGCGTGCTTCCTCAGCGACGCGTTCTGCCTCGATGCGCTCGGCTTCCTCAGCCGCAGCACGTTCGGCAGCGAGTCTTTCTGCCGCTTCAGCGCGTACGCGTTCGATTGCTTCTTGTTTGATTCGCTCTGCTTCGGCTTCGGCTTCGGCAATTGCTGCGGCAACTGCCGCTTCGCGCTCTGAAGCAAGTCGAGCTTCGGCCTCGGCCTTCGCCTGAGCAACCGCGTTCTCGGTCTCGCGAATTTGGGCTTCCTGGCGTTCCTGCCAGTCTGGAATAAGTTTTTGCCAACTCGATTCGTCTCTAACCTCGGCAACTTCGCCTTCGGTTTGAGCCGGTAATCCGGCTTGTGATCTACGAACTGCATTCAGAGCAGCCTTGGCTTCGTCTGTACCCAGGGATTCCATTTGACGAACCCATGCAACATAGGCTTGGGCGTCCTCAGCTCGGAGCTTGGCTTGCTTCTCCAAAAGTTCCATGGCGGCAAGTGCATCTTGAGCTTGCTCTATGGCTAACGCTAATTCGGCATCGTCAAATGCTTGCTTGCGAGGTGGCTCGAAAGGGTTAGTCATACCGAAAATACTAATGCCGCGTCATTTCTGACGCGGCATCAATGTTCCCCTAAAGGAATAGTGGGCCCTACCGGGCTCGAACCGATGACATCCACGGTGTAAGCGTGGCGCTCTACCAACTGAGCTAAAGGCCCAACAACAAGCCAGCCTAATACATCCAATGAACGAGCCTGACCAGGTGCGGTCACGAACTTAGCGGCCAACTTGCCTTCCTTGTCCACGACGAAAGTGGCACGGTTTGAGATACCAGCCTCTTCGAGGAATACGTCGTAGGCCTTGGCCACTGCACCATGTGGCCAAAAGTCGGCCAAAACCGAGAACTTGTAGCCCTCGTGGTCGGCAAACTGCTTCTGAACGAACTTGCTGTCTACCGAGATGGCTAGAAGTTCAACATTGTCGCGCTCAAAACGGGCAAAGTTATCGCGAAGTTCACAGAGCTCACCAGTGCAGATACCTGAGAAAGAGAGTGGGTAAAAGACGATTACGACCGGCTTCTTGCCGCGAAAGTCACTCAGAGTCACTGTCTCGCCGAATTGGTTTACGAGAGAAAAGTCAGGCGCTTCGTCGCCGATGATTAGGGCCATTTTGAAGCCTTTCTGGGTCTATTTGGTTTGATACCAATAATTGGTCAACCGAGGGCTGAGCGGAAAACTTCCCGCAGAACTAAGAATAAACTTGCTCTTGGCTCAAAACCCGAGCCAAGTAATTCCATCCCCCACGAAAGAGGATGTTCTTGTCAGTTAACAACCAGGACGCATACGCGGTCAACACCCCAGACCAAGACCCTGAAGAGACTCGCGAATGGCTTGAGTCTCTTGACGCAGTTAGTCGAGTTCACGGCCGCGGTCGCGCTCGCGAAATCATGTTGAACCTCCTTCGACGTTCACACGAACTGCAGCTGAATGTTCCTATCGTTCCAACCACTGACTACATCAACACAATTGCGCCAGAGAACGAACCCGAGTTTCCTGGCGACGAAAAAATCGAGCGCACCTACCGCTCATGGATGCGCTGGAACGCGGCAATGTTGGTTCACCGCGCACAGCGTCCTGGTATCGGTGTGGGTGGACACATTTCTACTTTTGCATCTTCTGCATCGCTTTACGAAGTTGGCTTCAACCACTTCTTCAAAGGACAGGATCACCCATCTGGTGGCGATCAGATTTTCATTCAGGGTCACGCGTCTCCTGGTCCATACGCACGTGCGTTCCTTGAAGGTCGTTTGAGCGCAGAACAACTCGATGGTTTCCGCCAAGAGAAGTCTCACCAAGGTGGAGGTCTTTCTTCTTACCCTCACCCTCGCCTGATGCCTGACTTCTGGCAGTTCCCTACCGTGTCCATGGGTATTGGTCCTATCAACGCGATTTACCAAGCTCAGGCCAATCGCTATCTAGCCGGTCGCGGATTCAAAGACACCAGCGAACAGCATGTTTGGGCATTCCTCGGCGATGGTGAGTTGGACGAAGTTGAGTCACGTGGTGCTTTGCAACTCGCTGCCAACGACAAATTGGACAACCTGACTTTCGTTGTGAACTGTAACCTGCAGCGACTTGACGGTCCGGTTCGTGGAAACGGAAAGATCATTCAGGAGCTCGAGAGTTTCTTCCGCGGAGCAGGCTGGAATGTGATCAAGGTTGTTTGGGGTCGCGAGTGGGATTCACTTCTCGAGCAAGACCATGATGGCGCTCTTGTCGATTTGATGAATAAAACTCCAGACGGCGATTACCAAACTTACAAGACTGAGAACGGCGCATTCGTTCGCGAGAACTTCTTTGGCCGCGACCCACGCACACTAAAGCTGGTCGAGAATCTTTCAGATGATGAAATTTGGGGCCTAAAGCGCGGTGGCCACGATTACCGCAAGGTTTACGCGGCATACAAGGCTGCTGTAGAGCACAAGGGTCAGCCAACCGTCATTTTGGCGAAGACCATCAAGGGCTTTACATTAGGTAAATCATTTGAGGGCCGCAACGCAACCCACCAGATGAAGAAGCTGACCTTGGATAACCTCAAGAGCTTCCGTGACGAACTGCACGTTCCAATCACCGACGCACAACTCGAAGAGAACCCTTACCAGCCTCCTTATTTCCACCCTGGACAAGATGCACCAGAAATCCAGTACATGCACGAACGACGTCGTGCACTTGGAGGATACCTGCCAGAGCGTCGCAGCAAGTATGTCGACTTCAAACTTCCAACCGAGGACGCCTTCAAGGTTGCCAAGGGTGGATCAGGTACTCAAGAAGTTGCCACCACAATGGCTTTCGTTCGATTGATGAAAGATCTCTTGCGCGTTCCAGAATTTGGTGAGCGCATTGTTCCGATCATTCCTGACGAGGCACGTACCTTCGGTATGGACGCCTTCTTCCCTACCGCAAAAATATACAACCCGAATGGTCAGCACTACATTTCTGTAGACCGTGAGCTGTTGCTCAACTACAAGGAATCAGACGCAGGTCAGATTTTGCACACTGGCATTAACGAGGCGGGTTCGATTGCGGCACTTACTGCAACTGCAACTAGCTATGCCACACAGGGGCAGCCGCTAATCCCGTTTTACGTTTTCTACTCGATGTTCGGATTCCAGCGCACTGCTGATGCAATCTGGGCAGCAACCGATCAGCTTTCTCGCGGATTCATGATTGGTGCTACTGCCGGTAGAACCACACTGACCGGTGAAGGACTTCAGCACGCCGACGGACACTCGCCAATCTTGGCCGCAACCAACACCGGCGTGATCAGTTACGACCCGGCATACGGTTACGAAATCGGTCACATTATTCGCAGCGGTATCGAGCGCATGTACGGCGGAACTCACAAGGATCCAAACGTTCTTTACTACCTAACCGTATACAACGAGCCAATCGTTCAGCCGGCGGAGCCAGAAAACGTGGACGTTGATGGCATTATTCGCGGGATCCACCGCATCAGCGAAAACCACCACGATGGTCTGAAGGCTCAGATTCTGGCCTCAGGTGTTGCCGTGCCATGGGCATACGAAGCGCAGCAGTTGCTTCAGGATGACTGGGGTATCTCTGCAGACATCTGGTCGGTAACTTCATGGACCGAACTTCGTCGCAACGGTTTGAAGCGCGATGAATTCCGCTTCCTAAACCCCAACGCCGAGATTCCAGTGGCGTACCTCACTCACAAGCTGAAAGACGCACGCGGACCATTCCTTGGCGTTTCGGACTATATGCACCAGGTGCCAGATCAGATTCGTAACTGGGTTCCGGGAGACTACGCAACCCTGGGTGCCGATGGATTTGGTTTCTCAGACACACGTGCTGCGGCTCGACGTTTCTTCAAGATCGACGGACCATCAATCGCAGTTCGAGTACTTGAGCAACTTGTTGAACGCGGAGAAATTGATGCTTCAATTCCGCAGCAAGCAATTGACAAGTACCGACTTCACGATGTGAACGCGGGAACTTCTGGATCAGCCGGTGGCGAGGCCTAAGAAAGAAACCCTTGCTTGGCTCAAGTCGATTTCGGGTGAGCTGAACAGCGAGACGCTTAAGAAACTTGAGGCTACTCTCCCCTGGTATCGCGAGATGCCGGCGGCGAGACGAGCTTCAGTAGGTCTAGTGGCGCAATCCGGCATCAGTTCATTTTTGGCGTGGTACGACAATCCAAAGTCACAACCGTGGGTTGCAGCCGACGTTTTCGAAGTAGCGCCTCGCGAACTACTGCGCTCAATATCTCTTCAGCAAACGCTGCAACTAATTCGTGTTGTGGTTCAAGTTGTCGAGGAACGAATTCTTAGAGATGATCCAGAGTTACGGGATTCGGTTTTGCTCTACTCGCGCGAAATTGCATTCAGTGCTGCCGACGTTTACGCCCGAGCCGCTGAAGCGCGAGGACTTTGGGATGCACGACTCGAAGCGCTCGTTGTCGACTCAATTCTTAGCGGCGAACACACAGATGAAATCGCCTCTAGAGTCGCCGCGCTTGGCTGGCGCGCTACCGGTTCAGTAATTGTTCTAATCGGTACGGTTCCAGCGGTTTTTGATTCCGATCTATTTCGACGAGCAGCCCGCAAGGCGCACTCTGACGTTCTGATCGGAATTCATGGCGACCGCTTAATTGTGGTGCTTGGTCACATTGCTGATCCGAAGTCGGAAACTAAAAACTTCACCACGATTGTCAACGAATTGGAGCCGCTGTTTGGAAGCGGTGCCATCGTGATCGGCCCGACAATTCGCGATGTATCGAGCGCAACTATTTCAGCAAAGGCAGCATTGTCGGCCTACGCGGTAATCAGAAACTCAAACAAATCCGCACGAATCGTGCACTCAGACGACGTACTTGCAGAGCGCGCGCTAGCCGGTGACCTACTTGCCAAGCAGACACTCGTCGAAAAGGTTTACGAGCCTCTAGCTGCAACCTCGCCTGAGCTTCTGGAAACGCTGACAGCTTATTTGGACTGCGGGCGCTCGCTTGAAGCCACAGCCAAAGCGCTATTCGTTCATCCGAATACCGTTCGATATCGCCTGAAGAGAATCTCGGATGTAATTGGCTGGGATGCCACTGGCGCTCATGAGGCATTTGTGTTGCAAGTTGCCATGGTTCTTGGTTCGCTTGGTGAAAAATAGTCGAGAGTCTAAAAGGAGAAATAATGATTGCAATTGTTTGCCCCGGACAGGGAGCGCAAACTCCTGGTTTTTTCACACCTTGGCTAGAACTCCCCGATTTCAAGAGCGCAATTGAGCAAATGCAAGAGGCTTCCGGTTTCGATTTGATCAAGCACGGAACACAAAGTGACGCAGAAACCATCAGAGACACCGCGGTCGCGCAGCCTCTGATTGTCGCAGCGGGTATTGCTACAGCGGCAACTCTTTTTGGCGGTAAATCGGCAGCAGATTTTGGAATCACCGGCGTTAGCGGACACTCGGTTGGTGAAATCACTGCAGCCGCAATCGCTGGGATTTTCGATCAGGTACAGGCGATCAAGTTTGTAAAGGTGCGCGCCGATGCAATGGCACAGGCAGCGGCTATCGAAGCAACATCGATGGCAGCAATCGTTGGCGGAGATCAGGCAATAATCGAGGCCCGACTGGCTGAACTCGGACTAGAGCCAGCCAACTACAACGGCAGTGGACAAATTGTGGCCGCAGGAGCGGTCGATGCAATCGCAGCACTTCAAGCCGAAGCCCCAGCCGGTTCAAGAGTCATTCCGCTGCAGGTAGCTGGAGCATTCCACACCCGCTACATGCAACCTGCGGTTTCTGTTCTCGGTCATTACGCAGACTCAGTTCAGGCAAACAACCCGCTGACCAAAATTTGGAGCAATGCCGGCGGAACCCTTATTTCCGATGGAGAGCAATTCAAGCAACTCTTGGTCAAGCAGGTATCCAGCCCAGTGCGATGGGACATGTGCATGGCAGCAATGGTGGATGCAGGTGTAACCGCGCTAATCGAGGTAAGCCCTGCCGGCACACTGGCCGGTCTTGCCAAACGCTCGATGCCAGGTGTGGAGTCTGTCGCTGTGAAAACTCCTGAAAATCTGGAAGCCGCCTTGGCGCTAATCAACAATCACCGCTGATTCAACCGCGGTATCTTTGTAGAGTTCAACGAATCGGAGCCAAATGAACCAGCCAACACTCAACCAGTATTCACCGGTTAAGTTTTCGCGCATCTATGCACTCGGGGCCGCACGCGGTGATCTTGCAGTGACCAATGATGACATAGCTGGTCCAATTGATTCGAGCGACGAATGGATACAACGACGCACCGGGATCATCACTCGCCGTCGCGCCAGCAAGGATCGCTCACTGATGGACATGGCGGTTGAGGCATCTACCCAAGCTATTGAACGCGCTGGAATCGACCCAAAGGAAATCGGTGCGGTTATTTTTAGCACCATCACTCACCCCCACCAAACTCCTTCAGCAGCAGCATTGCTTGCCGACAAGATTGGTGCAAATCCTGCTCCTGCTTACGACGTATCTGCTGCTTGCGCCGGTTACTGCTACGGAATCGCACAGGCTGACGCACTGATTCGTTCTGGAATGGCAAAGTATGTTCTCGTTGTCGGTGGAGAGAAACTTTCTGACTTTATCGACCCAACCGACCGCACAATTTCGTTTCTTCTTGGCGATGGCGCCGGTGCAGCAATAGTTGGACCAAGTGATTTTGCTGGAATCAGTCCGACCGTTTGGGGCAGCGACGGTTCACACTGGGATGCCGTTGGTATGACAGCCTCGCTTATTGAACTTCGTGACGGTGAAGCCGGATGGCCAACCCTGGTTCAAGACGGAGCAACCGTATTCAAGTGGGCGGTTTGGGAAATGGTGAAGGTGGCTCGAAAGGCGCTTGAAGTTGCCGGTGTAAAGCCAGAAGAACTCACCGCCTTGGTTACCCACCAGGCCAACATCAGAATTATTGACGAATTGGTCAAACAGCTAGAGCTGCCTGAATCCGTCGTGGTGGCGAGAGACATTATCTACACCGGTAACACCTCGGCCGCGAGCATCCCTCTTGCGATGGACGCCCTATTGACCTCAGGAGAGGTCAAATCTGGCGGTTTGGCTCTTGAGATTGGCTTTGGCGCAGGGCTCGCCTTCGCCGCCCAAGTGGTCGTCCTGCCCTAAAATTGAACCTAGTTTGAAGAAACCCCAATAAGGAGAAACCGCAATGGCACTATCGCAGGCAGAAGTACTAGCTGGTCTAGCAGAGATCGTAAACGAAGAGACCGGTATCGACACCAGCTCAGTTCAGCTTGACAAGTCATTTGTTGACGACCTCGACATCGACTCAATCTCAATGTTGACCATCGT
>JBEGPH010000002.1:0-57891 GCA_041181555.1 Actinomycetota bacterium
TTTTCAATTTGTGCCGAAGGCGGGACTTGAACCCGCACTCCTTTCGGAAAAGCATTTTGAGTGCTCCGCGTCTGCCATTTCGCCACTTCGGCGGCAACCAATATAGTTTAGCCCATTTGAGATTAGGCTGCCCAGTCCAATAGGTTAGACGAATGGAAGAGTTGGCAAAGAAGCGCTCAATTTTGGTCGCAGAAGACGAATCACTGATTCGCATGGACATTGTTGAGACTCTTCGAGAATTCGGCTTCGATGTAATCGGTGAAGCCAAGGACGGCGCCGAGGCGGTTGAGCAAGCCAAATCACTAAAGCCCGACCTCGTTGTAATGGACATCAAGATGCCAAACATGGATGGCATTACCGCAGCAGCTGAAATGCAAAAACTCAAGATTCCAGTGGTCTTACTCACTGCCTTCAGTCAAAGGGAACTGGTTGATCAGGCAAGCGAAGCTGGCGCGATGGCCTATGTGGTTAAACCTTTCACTCCAAATGACCTTTTACCCGCAATTGAGATTGCATGGGCAAGGTTTCAACAGTTCCAAACCTTGGAGCAAGAAATTCAAGACCTCACCGAGCGCTTCGAGACTAGAAAGTTAGTGGATCGCGCCAAGGGATTGCTAAACGAAAAAATGAACTTAACAGAACCCGAGGCATTCCGCTGGATTCAAAAAGCGTCCATGGACAGGCGCCTAACCATGCATGAGGTGGCTGTAACCATCATTGAGCAGTTGGGTGAGAAAAAGGATTAAGTTCGGTCCCTCAAGAAATTGGTGATTCGAACAGTAGACAGAAGTTTTCCACCCTCATCGCTAATCGATATTTCGTGAACGGTTAGTGTTTTGCCTAGATTTACTGCAGTGCACACCGCCGTTACCGTGCCAGTAGTTACCGAACGACTGTGGGAGGCATTGACTTCGATTCCAACCGCGAATTTGTCTGGATAGGCCCAAACATTCGCTGCGAAGCTGCCAAGAGATTCACCAAGCACTACATGTGCGCCGCCGTGCAATACTCCGAGCGGCTGAGTATTGCCATCAACCGGCATGGTGGCCACTGCACGTTCCGCAGACAACTCAAGTAATTTGATTCCCATTTTGTCGGCTAAGGCGCCTAATCCACGTTCAGCTAATAGTGCGGCAGCTGCTTCACTGGTCTTGATTTGATCGCTCATGAGATAGATGTGTCCTTGATTCGCTTAGGCTAGCCCTATGAATGCCAAGCCTACTCTTTTGCTAATCGACGGGCATTCACTCATGTTCCGCGCCTTCTACGCATTGAGCCCAGATAGTTTTAGAACGCCCGATGGCCAACACACCAATGCAATCCACGGATTCATCTCAATGCTCCTGAACATTCTCTCGGCAGAGAAACCGACTCATTTAGCAGTTGCATTCGACCTATCTCGCGAATCATTTCGAACTGCGGAATATCCCGAATACAAGGGAACTCGAGGGGAAACACCTCCGGAATTTATCGGTCAAACAGAATTGCTTCGCGAGGCTCTTGAGGCAATGAACATTCGCACCATCACTCGCGAGAACTACGAAGCAGATGACATTATCGCCAGCCTCGCAGATCAGGCTGCAGATGCAGGGTTCACCGTCTCGGTTGTTTCAGGCGACCGCGACACCTTCCAACTAATTCGTGAAGACACCACAATTCTTTATCCCATAAAAGGTGTGCTCAACCTAGCTCGTATGACCGATGATGCGGTGTTCGAAAAGTATGGCGTGCATGCAAAGCAATATCCAGATCTGGCAGCGCTAGTCGGTGAAACTTCAGATAACCTTCCCGGAGTTCCAGGTGTTGGACCAAAAACGGCTGCTAAGTGGCTGCAGCAGTATGGCAGCCTCCAAGGCGTGTTAGATGCCCAAAATGACATTACGGGGAAGGTGGGTGAGAGTCTTCGCGAACACGCACATCTAGCCGTCCGAAATAGAAAATTAAACCACCTGATTCGCGACCTCGATTTTGATTTCAAATTTGAAGAGCTAGAGATTATTGGCGTAGACGACAGCAAGGTTAAATCGACATTTGCCAAGCTGCACTTCAAGTCGCTAACCGAGAGAGTTCTTCGACTCAAGGGTTCAGGTAAAGCACAAGCGTCTCTTTCAGCCGATCAAGCGCAGAGCGAGGATGCCTCTGAAGTATTCGAGGAAATCGCCATTCCGGAGGTCGAGAAGCTCTCTGCCGCTCAACTAACCAAACTGTTTAGCAGCAAAAACCTTTATGCCATAAGTTTCGAGTTCTTGGAGACCGGCATCGCAACAGTTGGCCTGGCAACAGAGACCAAGCGATACCAATGGGCTCCTCAGTCAACTGACGAAGTTGGCGATAGCCTACTGCCTTGGTTAGCGAGTGATGCACCCAAAGCAATTCACGATTCTAAAAACACTATTCGAAAGCTGTTGTCACTTGGCCTAGACCTGAATGGGGTAGCGTTCGACACGCTACTTATGACATACCTACTGAACCCGGTGCGAAAGGGATACGCACTCGACGACATCGCACTGGAATACCTCGGTCTAACCGTGAATCGCGAGGATGACGACGCTTTGATCAAGGAGTCAACCTCAGATGTATCTTTGGATGCATGGATAACAGCAGTTTTGGCTCCAAAGCTTTACGCCAAACTACAGGGCGAAAATCAAGTTCGTACACTTGAAGAGATTGAACTTCCAACAAGTAAGACTCTTGCCGAAATGGAATTCGTCGGAGTTCAAATCGATCGAAGTGCATTGGAAAATCTCTCAGAATCTCTGACTCAGGAGATTAAGAGATTAGAAACTGAAGCTTTTGCCATCATTGGAAAGGAGATTAACCTTTCTTCACCAAAGCAGTTGCAGACAGTTTTGTTTGACGACCTTGGTATGACCGGCACAAAATCGGTTAAAACCGGTTTCTCAACTAATGCAGCGGCCCTAAATGAGCTTTTTGAGCAGACCGAGCACCCATTCTTAGCGAAGCTTCTTGAACATCGTGAGTCGACAAAGCTTCGACAAATTGTCGAGATTGTGGTCAAGTCGATAGCCGATGATGGTCGCATTCACACGAATTACGTTCAGACCGGTACGTCTACTGGACGACTATCCAGTGACTCACCGAATTTGCAAAATATTCCTATTAAGAGCGAGCGAGGAAGAGAGATACGTGATGCTTTCGTAGTTGGCGATGGATTCGAAACGCTTCTGACCGCGGACTACTCACAAATCGAAATGCGAATCATGGCTCACCTCAGCGAGGATGAAGGCCTAATTGAGGCGTTCAAAACTGGTGAAGATCTTCACCGGTTCGTTGGCGCCAGAATATTTGGCGTAAAACCAAGCGAAGTTACCTCGGCGATGCGCTCGAAAGTAAAGGCCATGTCGTATGGACTGGTCTACGGATTGAGTGAATATGGCCTTGCCAAGCAACTCCGAATTAGTAACGCCGAAGCCAAACAGCTCATGGCCGACTACTTTGCCCGATTTGGGGGAGTAAGGCGCTATCTTGCCCAGGTTGTAGATGAGGCGAAGCTCAACGGCTACACGGTGACCACTTTTGGCCGAAGACGACCTTTTGACGACCTCAAGTCGAGCATTTTCCAAGTGCGCGAGGCAGCTCGTAGAGCAGCACTAAACGCTCCAATTCAGGGCACAGCGGCCGACATCATGAAGCTAGCGATGACCCGAATTGACGGAAAAATCAAGGAGACCGGCCTAAAGAGCAGAATTCTGCTTCAGGTACATGACGAATTGGTCTTCGAGGTGGCCAAGGGTGAGTTGGAGACGCTTCAGGGGCTCGCTGTTCAGGAAATGGAAAATGTCGTCGAACTTTCCGTACCGCTCGAAGTCCATCTTGGCGTTGGCAAATCTTGGGATTCGGCCGGGCACTAGCCCAGAGCCCGCTAAACAACTAGAATTAGCCAGTACCTTTTGGTACGAAATCCCTATCCATCGCCCGGGTATAAAACCCTGGCCCGAGTACGTCCGTTAAGAGTAAAAGTACATATGTCAAACACCCCAAGCAAGCAGATCGCAGTCAACGACATCGGATCTGCTGAGGACTTCCTAGCAGCAGTCGAGAAGACCCTAAAGTTCTTCAACGACGGCGACCTAATCGAAGGCACCGTAGTAAAAATCGACCGCGATGAAGTTCTTCTAGACGTTGGCTACAAGACTGAAGGTGTAATCCCTTCACGCGAACTTTCTATCCGTCACGATGCAGATCCATCAGAGATCGTTGCAGTTGGTGATTCAATTGAGGCACTAGTTCTTCAGAAAGAAGACAAAGAAGGCCGACTAATTCTTTCAAAGAAGCGCGCACAGTACGAGCGCGCCTGGGGCGACGTCGAGAAGGTTAAGGATGCCGATGGCACCGTTACCGGTGTTGTCATTGAAGTTGTTAAGGGTGGACTAATCGTTGACATCGGTCTTCGTGGATTCCTTCCTGCATCACTAATCGAACTTCGTCGCGTACGCGACCTAGGTCCATACCTGGGCCAGAAGGTTGAAGCTAAGATTCTTGAACTCGACAAGAACCGCAACAACGTAGTTCTTTCACGTCGTGCGCTCCTCGAGCAGAGTCAGTCTGCAAGCCGCAGCACTTTCCTACAGGACTTGGTCAAGGGACAGATCCGTACCGGTGTTGTTTCATCTATCGTCAACTTCGGTGCGTTCATCGACCTTGGTGGCGTAGATGGTTTGGTACACGTATCAGAACTTTCATGGAAGCACATTGAGCACGCTTCTGAAGTTGTTGAAATTGGTCAGGAAGTTACCGTTGAGGTTCTAGAAGTTGACCAAGACCGTGAGCGCGTTTCGCTATCACTGAAGGCAACTCAGGAAGACCCATGGCAGCTATTCGCTCGCACTCACGCGATCGGTCAGTACGCGCCAGGTAAGGTAACCAAGCTTGTACCATTCGGTGCGTTCGTTCGCGTTGCAGATGGCATTGAGGGCTTGGTGCACATCTCAGAGCTTTCAGCGAAGCACATTGAGCTTGCTGAGCAGGTTGTAGCTGTAAACCAGGACGTTTTCGTCAAGGTAATCGACATCGACCTAGACCGTCGCCGTATTTCACTATCGCTAAAGCAGGCTAACGAAGAGGTAGACCCAGAGGGCACCGAATTCAACCCAGCGCTTTACGGTATGGCTGCTGACTACGATGACGCCGGTCAGTACAAGTACCCTGAGGGCTTCGACCCGAAGACCAACGAATGGAAGCCTGGCTTCGAAGAAGCTCGCGCCAAGTGGGAGAAGGAATACGCTGAAGCCCACGCACGTTGGGAAGAGCACAAGCGTCAGGTGAAGATTGCTAACGAAGCTGCTGCGAAGCTTCCAGACGCACCTGCACCAAGCGCAGAGCCTGCTGCTTCTTCGTCTAGCTACTCAAGCGAGTCATCAGACGCTGGCACTCTTGCTGGAGATGAGTCACTTGCAGCACTTCGCGACAAGTTGAAGAGCGCAGAGTAATTAGTTTCAATTCAAAAGCGGGTCACGACAGTGGCCCGCTTTTGTTTTACCGGCTTAGGCTTATCTCATGTTTCTAATCGGACTTACCGGCGGCATTGCAGCCGGAAAGAGTACAGTCGCGAGGCGCTGGGTGGAACATGGTGCAATCGAAATTGATGCAGACAAGATAGCGCGCGAAGTTGTCGCACCTGGTACGCAAGGTCTGGCTGAGATTCAGCAGACTTTTGGGACGGAAGTTATAGGCCCTGAAGGCAACCTCGACCGAGCCAAGCTTGGCGAGTTGGTATTCAACGACGAAATCAAAAGACTTGCCCTGAATGCGATTGTTCATCCGCTCGTGAAAAGGCGAACCAAAGAGATTCTCGCAACGCTTCCCGATGAATGCATAGTGATATACAACGTGCCGCTTCTGGTAGAGGCGGGAGTGGATCACGATTTCGATTTCATTGTCACAGTTGAAGCTCCCGAAGAGGAGCAACTAAACCGACTAGTCAAAAACCGGGGCATGACCCACAATGAGGCGCTGGCGAGAATCAGATCACAAGCGAAGCCCGTTGAGCGAGCTGCCGTAGCAAACGTCATCCTTAATTCCAATCAGGACATAAATTTGCTACTCAGAGACGCTGACAATCTCTGGCGAGATATTCAGATTAAGGCACAGGAAAAACTCAATGGTTGAACCAACCAGGGCAAAGAATCGATTCGAAGTCATTTCGGATTACGAGCCAAGCGGTGATCAGCCCGAGGCAATAAAGCAGCTTGCGGCACGCCTTCGAGCCGGTGAAAGCGAAGTAGTACTTCTTGGTGCAACCGGTACTGGTAAGTCAGCAACAACCGCTTGGCTGATCGAAGAGGTGCAGCGACCAACCCTTGTTTTGGCTCACAACAAGACGCTAGCAGCGCAGTTAGCCAATGAATTCAAGCAATTGCTGCCTAATAATGCAGTGGAATACTTTGTCAGTTACTACGACTATTACCAACCAGAGGCATACGTGCCTCAGACCGATACCTTCATTGAGAAGGACAGCTCTATCAATGAAGAGGTTGAGCGACTTCGCTACAAGGCAACGATGAGTCTATTGTCACGGCGAGACGTAGTTGTGGTCAGCACGGTTAGTTGCATTTACGGACTAGGAGCGCCAGCCGAATACTTGAATCAATCAATTCCACTGCAGGTGGGGCAACAGATAAACCGTGAAAACCTAATTCGCCGATTCGTTGAGCTTCAATACAAACGAAATGATATCGATTTTTCCCGTGGAAACTTTCGAGTCAAAGGCGACACAATCGAGATCATCCCGGTCTACGACGAACTCGCTACCCGAATAGAGATGTTCGGCGAAGAGATTGAGGCCATTTATTCACTCAACCCACTAACCGGGGAAGTGGTCAATCAGCTCGACACGGTAGCAATTTTCCCGGCGTCGTACTACGTAGCACCAGCCGAGCAAATGGGTCGCGCCATCGAAGAAATCGAACACGAAATGATTGCTCGAGTAAAGGAATTCGAACAACAGGGTAAATTACTTGAGGCCCAGCGAATCAAGATGCGCACTACCTTCGATTTGGAAATGATTCGCGAGCTTGGATTTTGCAGCGGTATTGAAAATTATTCGCGCCACATCGACGGCCGTCAGCCGGGCGAACCGCCAAGCTGTCTATTGGATTACTTCCCTGAAGACTTCCTGATGGTCATCGATGAGTCGCACGTGACCGTTCCGCAAATCGGAGCAATGTACGAGGGCGATGCCAGTAGAAAACGCACCTTAGTAGAGCACGGATTCAGACTTCCATCGGCCTTGGACAATCGTCCGCTTAGATTCGACGAATTTAAGCAAAGGGTAGGTCAAACGGTTTACCTTTCCGCAACGCCTGGTAAGTACGAACTTGGCCTGAGTGACGGTGTTGTCGAACAAATCATCCGTCCTACCGGTCTAATTGATCCTGAGATCATTGTTAAGCCTGTTAAGGGACAAATCGATGACCTTCTCGAGGAAATTAGAGTTAGGGTCGCAAAGGACGAACGAGTCCTAGTGACCACCCTCACCAAGAAAATGTCCGAAGAATTGACCGACTTCCTAACTGAGGCCGGAGTGCGCGTGCGCTACCTCCACAGTGACGTTGACACCCTTCGCCGAGTGGAACTGCTTCGCGAACTGCGAACAGGCGCCTACGACGTGCTGGTGGGAATCAACTTGCTGCGTGAGGGTCTAGACCTTCCTGAGGTTTCACTAGTGGCGATTTTGGATGCCGATAAACAGGGCTTCCTCCGCTCAGCAACCTCGCTGATTCAGACAATTGGTCGTGCCGCCCGAAACGTAAATGGTCAGGTACACATGTACGCAGACCAAATGACTGATGCCATGGTCAAGGCAATCGATGAAACCAACCGTCGTCGCGAGAAACAGGTTGCATACAACAAGGCCAAGGGTGTCGACCCACAACCACTGCGTAAGAAAATTGCGGACATCACGGATGACATCATGCGCGAAGAGGAAGACACCGCCAAACTTCTCGAATCCGCTCGTCAGGGCAAGAGCAAGAAAGATCTCAAGCCAAAGGCCCGCACCGGAATCGCCGGAAAGGCCTACGACGAGATACTCGCTGTCGTCATGGATCTTGAGGGCCAAATGCGGGCTGCTGCAGCCGAGCTGCAGTTTGAATTGGCCGCCCGAATACGAGACGAGATGGTGGAACTGAAGCGCGAGCTGAGACAAATGGAGCAAGCGGGCCACGTAGACAAGCAGTAAGGCTGGTCGGCTTAGACTTCAAGGGTGTCTATTACTCAGGTTCCGCACAATAACAAGCTCGTCGTCAAGGGCGCTCGAGTCCACAATCTCAAGGACATAAACCTTGAGATTCCGCGCGATTCGCTGGTCGTTTTCACTGGACTCAGTGGGTCAGGTAAGTCGTCATTGGCTTTCGACACTATTTTTGCCGAGGGTCAGCGACGCTATGTGGAGTCACTCTCGGCTTATGCACGCCAGTTTCTGGGTCAAGTGGACAGACCAGATGTGGACTTTATTGAAGGTCTGAGTCCAGCTGTTTCGATTGACCAAAAATCAACCAATCGCAACCCGCGCTCAACTGTTGGAACTATTACCGAGATTCACGATTACCTCCGCCTGCTCTGGGCGAGGATCGGCGTTCCATACTGCGCGGAGTGCGGTGAAAAAATTGTTCGACAAACGCCACAGCAAATAGTGGATCAAATCCTCGAATTCCCCGAGGGAACCCGTTTCCAAATTCTGGCGCAAATAGTAGATCAGAAAAAAGGCGAGTTCGTCGATCTCTTTAAGGATTTAGTGAGCCAGGGTTTCGCACGCGCTGTGGTGGACGGTGAAGTTATTCAACTTGCCGAAGCCCAGCCACTGAAAAAGACTTTCAAGCATGACATTTCGGTAGTTGTCGATCGTCTGGTCGCGAAGAAAGACATTATCGGCAGACTGACTGATTCAGTTGAAACTGCACTTAAGGTAGCCGGTGGACGAATCACGATTGATTTTGTCGATGAAAAAGCCGGACCGAACAAGACCCGAGTTTTCTCGGAGAAAATGTCGTGCCCAAATGAACACGCCTTGGCCCTTACCGAAATTGAACCCAGAACGTTTTCTTTCAATGCCCCTTTCGGTGCCTGTCAAGAATGCACCGGTTTAGGTACCAGACAGTCGGTTGACGTCGATCTCATTCTTGGAGATGGAGACGCATCGATAGCCGATGGCGTGATTTTGCCTTGGTCGAACCCTCAGGGCAAGCTTTACCCGTATCTAACTCGCATGCTAAACGGTCTAGCCACCGAGCTAAAGTTCAAACTTTCAACACCGTGGAACGACCTCACCGATGAAGTTCGCAGTGCAGTCCTATATGGAAACAACTTTGATGTTCAGGTCAAATGGAAAAACCGATACGGACGTGAACTTCGATACACAACTGGATTCGAAGGTGTTGTCGCCTATGTTGAGCGTAAATTCCAAGAAACCGAAAGTGACTTTGCCAGGGCTAAATGGGCTGAATACCACCGCGAGGTGCCATGTCCTGCGTGTGAAGGAAAACGCCTGAGACCAGAAGTATTGGCGATTAAGGTTGCGGAAGCCTCGATTGCTGACGTAGCCAGCATGAGCCTGGCCAACTGCATGAAATTCTTCGAGTCAATCAAGCTTGACAACAGAGATGTGAAAATTGCCGCCCAGGTACTTCGAGAAATTAAAGCTCGTCTCGACTTTTTGCTCGCGGTCGGACTGGATTACCTCAGTTTAGAAAGAGCAGCGGCCACATTGTCTGGAGGTGAGGCGCAACGTATTCGCCTGGCGACTCAGATCGGGTCTGGTCTTACTGGCGTGCTCTATGTACTAGACGAGCCCAGCATCGGTTTGCATCAGCGGGATAACCGCAGGCTCATCGAAACCCTATTAAAACTTCGCGATTTGGGTAACACTTTGCTCGTCGTTGAGCATGACGAGGACACCATCAAGGCATCTGACTGGATTGTCGACATCGGGCCTGGTGCTGGCGTAAACGGTGGCGAAGTGGTGCACTCTGGGCCTCACGCTGAGATTTTGATGAATGCAGAATCAATTACCGGCAAATATCTCTCCGGGAAACTGGCAATTGAGACCCCAAAAACTCGCAGACCAATAGATCCAAAACGAAAGTTGAAGGTTATCGGCGCTCGCGAAAACAACTTGAAAAACATCGACGTCGAATTTCCGCTTGGTGTGCTTACTGCCGTTACCGGAGTAAGTGGCTCGGGTAAGTCTTCATTGGTTAATGACATTCTCTATGAAACCCTGGCTAACCGTCTAAACGGTGCAAAGGGCGTTCCTGGGAAGCACAAGAAGATAGAAGGTATTGACCAGTTGGACAAGGTCGTACATGTCGATCAAAATCCAATCGGAAGAACTCCACGGTCTAACCCAGCGACTTATACCGGCGTTTTCGATAACATCAGGAAACTTTTCGCCGATACAGCGGAATCAAAGGCTCGTGGTTACCAACAGGGTAGATTCTCCTTCAACGTTAAGGGCGGACGCTGCGAGGCCTGCACTGGCGATGGCACCCTGAAAATCGAAATGAACTTCCTACCGGATGTATACGTAGCCTGCGAAGTTTGCCACGGTGCTCGTTACAATCGCGAAACCCTACAGGTCAAGTACAAGGGTAAAAACATTTCCGAGGTCTTGGACATGCCAATTGCGGAGGCCGCGGAGTTTTTCGCACCAATCAATTCGATTGCGCGATTCCTGGACACCTTGGTTGAGGTTGGACTTGGCTATGTGCGCCTTGGACAGAGCGCCACAACTCTTAGTGGAGGAGAAGCTCAAAGAGTTAAACTTGCCACCGAACTTCAGCGTCGCTCTTACGGACGAAGCATCTATGTGCTGGATGAACCAACTACCGGATTACATTTTGAGGATGTTCGAAAGTTACTCCTGGTTCTAAACGGACTAGTTGACAAAGGCAACACCGTGATTGTCATCGAGCACAACCTTGATGTAATCAAAAGCGCGGACTGGATTATCGATCTCGGCCCCGAGGGCGGAGCCGGCGGTGGCGAAATACTTGCGATTGGCACCCCCGAACAAATCGCTAAGGAAACCAAGAGCTTTACTGGCAAATTCTTGAAAGAGTCACTCCGCTAGGCAATCCATGGCTGACGAATTGGCATTTCGCCCAAAGACCTCGGAAATTCCTACCAATCCGGGCGTCTATCGCTGGCTTGATAAAAATGGACGCGTGCTTTACGTGGGCAAAGCTAAAAATCTGCGTGCTCGTCTAAGTAGTTATTTTGCGCCGCTCAATAGCTTGCATGAGCGAACCCGTCGAATGGTGACCACGGCCACAGATGTGCAGTGGACCATCGTGAAAACTGAGTTTGAAGCCCTTCAACTTGAATTCACCTGGATCAAGGAATTAGATCCGCCATTCAACGTGCGCTTCAAAGACGACAAATCGTATCCGTACCTTGCGGTTTCTATCGGTGATAAAGTTCCTCGCGCATTTATCACCAGAAACAGAGAACTGAGCGGAGTCAAGTATTTTGGGCCCTACACAAACGCCTGGGCCATTCGTGAAACCCTAGACACCCTTTTGAAGGTTTATCCGGTGCGCAGTTGCAGCAGTGGTGTCTACCAGCGTGCCCAGAGCGCCAATCGTGCCTGCCTGCTTGCTGACATCGGCAAATGCTCTGCCCCTTGCGTCGAAAGGGTAACTCACCAGGAACACGCGTTGATCGCCAAGGAGCTAGTTGACTTCATGTCTGGAGGCGACACCAAACATTTGGAATCGTTGCGCACTCGCATGTTCGAAGCTAGTGAAAACCAACACTATGAACTTGCTGCCAAGCTTCGCGATGATGTTGAGGCGCTGGAAACCGTGCTAGAAAAAAGCACAGTCGTCTTTAACGATCAAACGGATGCTGACCTCTTCGCCATATCGGAAGATGAGCTCGCTGCCGCGGTACAGCAGTTTATTGTTCGCGGCGGAAGAATCAGAGGCGTTCGCGGCTGGGTAGTCGACAAAGAACTCGAACGCGAACCTGGGGAATTGGTTGAGTACGTTTTGCAAAATGTTTATGGAGCGGAAGGGAAGTCAGCCGTTGAAATTCCTAAAGAAATCATTGTTCCGGCAACCCCCGAGGATAACAGCGCACTAGAGACATGGCTAACCGGTCGTCGAGGTACCAAAGTATCGGTGCGTGTTGCGCAACGAGGAGATAAACGCGCTCTTCAAGAAACCGCGATGACCAATGCCAAACACGCACTTCAAACCTACAAAAATCGACGTAGCACCGATTTCACCGCGAGGGCTGAAGCATTAGCCGGCATACAAAATGCTCTTGGCCTTGAGGACGCGCCCCTGAGAATCGAATGCTTCGACGTCAGTCATCTGAATGGCACCGATGTGGTTGCTTCGATGGTGGTCTTTGAAGATGGTCTGCCAAAGAAGGATCAATATCGCAGATTTGCAATTGCTGAAACTACCGACGATACAGACTCGATTTATCAAGTTTTGATGCGTCGCCTCAAGTATTTGCAGGCCCCCGAGTTAGATGTCGAGCAAGATTCCACAAAGTTCTCGTATCGGCCAAATCTGCTCATAGTAGATGGTGGTCAACCACAGGTCAGCGCAGCAGCGCGGGCTCTGAGCGATTCTGGAATCACCGACTTGGCAGTCTGTGGGCTAGCAAAGCGTCTGGAAGAGGTTTGGCTGCCCGGGCAGGCCTTCCCGGTCATCCTGCCGAGAGCAACCGACGAACTGTTTTTGTTACAGCGAATTCGCGACGAGGCCCACCGATTCGCGATCAGTTATCAGAAACAGAAACGTTCTAAGAGCATCGCCTCAGAGCTCACCGAAATAGCCGGGCTTGGAGATAAGCGAATTTCGGCCCTTCTTCGCAACTTTGGTTCGGTCAAACGGCTGAAGTTAGCTTCCGTTGAAGAAATAGCTGAAGTGGCCGGTATCGGGCAATCCTTGGCCCAAGAGATTACAAAGCGGTTAAATCCCTAAAAACCGGTCATTCGGCGTGTCGCGAGGGGCTACACTCTAAACGACACGCCGAGGGGAAATCGATGACAGAGGATCGCAAGCACGAACTGTTGATTGTCACCGGCATGTCTGGAGCGGGTCGGTCCACCGTAGGAAATGCCCTGGAGGATTTGGGTTGGTATGTCGTAGACAACCTGCCGCCACAGATGCTCGGGCCCATCGCCGACCTCTTCACAATGGCCAAATCGCCGCTACCAAAGTTGGCCGTAGTAATAGACGTTCGCGGTGGGGAATTTTTCGGTGAACTTCACGAGAACCTAAATGCATTGCGTCAGAGAAACGTAAGCCTCCGAGTTTTGTTCCTGGAGGCCACTGATAATGCGCTGATAAAGCGTTTTGAACAGGTGCGACGACCTCACCCACTTCAGGGAAATGGCACAATCTTGGATGGTATCTCCGCTGAACGAATCCGACTCTTGAATCTTCGGGAGAGTGCCGACGTCATCATCGATACCAGTGAATTGAATATTCATCAGCTGAGCAACAAAATCACGGACAGTTTTTCACTGGAAGAAAGCAGCAAACTCCACTTGACCGTGATGAGTTTCGGTTTCAAATACGGCACACCATCGGACGCCGATTTGCTAGCTGACATGCGATTCCTCCCAAATCCTTTTTGGGAGGAATCACTTCGACCATTCACCGGTGAGGATCGCAGTGTCAGTGATTTCGTGCTTGGCGCTGATGGTGCTGAAGAATTCATTTCTAATTACGTAGCCGCTCTCAAGCCGGTATTGAAGGGCTACACAAACGAAAACAAACGCTACGCGACCATCGCCATAGGTTGCACGGGCGGTAAACATCGCTCGGTAGCGGTAAGTAAAAAGATTGCAACAGAACTGGCAAAAATTGATGGTGTTGCAGTGAGTCTGAAACATAGAGATTTGGGGAGGGAATAGCAATGGCGCTTACTTCTGAGGTAAAAGACGAGTTAGCTCGCATTCAGGTAACCAAGACTGCAATACGCATCGCTGAGCTTTCAGCCATTCTTCGTTTTGCTGGAGGGCTTCACCTCATTAGCGGTCGAATCGTCATCGAGGTTGAACTTGACTCGTCGACAATTGCTCGACGGGTTCGTAAGGACCTAATTGACCTATTAGGCATAGAAAGTGAACTTGCTGTCTTTGCCCCTAGCGGTATTCGACGTACCAGTCGCTATCAAGTGCGCGTAATTGCCCAAGGCGAGCTGCTCGCACGCAGGGCTGGACTAGTCGATGCCAAAGGCCGACCTGTGCGAGGTTTGCCAGCACACCTAATTTCGAGCAGCAAGGAAGAAGCTCAAGCGGTTTGGCGCGGTGCTTTCTTGGCTCACGGATCGCTAACCGACCCTGGTCGCTCTGCCGCTTTGGAAATCACCGCCCCAGGAAACGAGGCGGCAATGGCCTTGGTTGGTGTTGCTCGTCGACTCGGCGTCCCGGCAAAGGCACGCGAGGTGCGTGGCGTACACAGAGTGGTCGTGCGCGACGGTGAAGCAATCGCGGCCATGCTCACCCAGATGGGCGCTCACAGCAATGTACTCAAGTGGGAAGAGGCTCGACTTCGTCGCGAGGTTAGAGCTACAGCTAATCGCTTAGCTAATTTTGATGACGCCAATTTGCGTCGATCTGCTCAGGCTGCGGTTGCTGCAGGTGCTCGGGTTAATCGGGCCTTAGAAATCTTGGGAGACACGATTCCAGAGCATCTTCGTTATGCGGGTGAACTTCGACTCAAGCACAAACAAGCGAGCTTGGACGAGCTTGGACATCTGGCAAACCCACCAATGACCAAAGACGCGATTGCCGGCCGAATTCGTCGACTTTTGGCGATGGCGGACAAACGTGCCGAGGAGCTAGGCATTCCAGCCACCGATGCCGACTTGCCGGAAGATTTAGAAGACTAGATTTGTTAGGTATCTCAAAGGAGCAATCAAATGACTAAGTACACACTTCCAGACCTAAGCTACGACTACGGAGCTCTCGACCCACACATTTCTGGTCGAATTATGGAACTTCACCACTCCAAGCACCACGCGGCTTACGTGGCTGGTGTGAACGGTGCACTTGACGCTCTGGCTGAGGCTCGCGACAAGAACGATTTCGGTGCCATAAATAAGCTGCAAAAGGACCTGGCTTTCCACCTTGGCGGCCACATCAACCACTCGATCTTCTGGAAGAACCTGACTCCAGAAACCGAAGGACGCCCGGAAGGCGAGCTAGCCGCTGCGATTGACGAGTTTTTCGGCAGTTTTGAGAAGTTCCAGGCCCACTTCAACGCCACCGCATTGGGTATTCAAGGCTCTGGCTGGGCTTTTCTAGCCTGGGATTCACTGGGTGAGAAGCTAATCATCGAGCAGCTGTACGACCAGCAGGGCAATGTGGCAGCAGCCACCATCCCGCTTTTGATGCTGGACATGTGGGAGCACGCCTTCTACCTTGACTACCAGAACGTCAAGGGTGACTACGTAAAGGCCTTCTGGAACATCATTTCGTGGGCCGATGTAGCGACTCGTTTTGAGGCTGCTCGCAAGCAAACAAAGGGACTCCTGCTAGGCTAGAGCCTGTAACTCCACCCAACGGCGGGTGGCGAATTTCACCCTAAATCAAGAAATTGCGCCCCGCTTTTTGGCGCTCAAATCACTGGAGAACTAATGGCTACTCGTGTTGGCATTAACGGTTTCGGCCGTATTGGACGTAACTACCTTCGTGCGGAACTGGCAAAAGGTACAGACCTTGAGATCGTTGCTGTAAACGACCTAAGCGACCCTGCTTCACTCGCACACCTTCTAAAGTACGACTCAATCACTGGTCGCTTGAACCAGGAAGTCAAGGTTGACGGCCAGAACATCATTGTGGGCGGAAACGTCATCAAGGTGCTTGCAGAGCGCAACCCAGAAGACCTGCCATGGGGCGAGCTTGGCGTTGACATTGTTATAGAGTCAACCGGCCGCTTCACCGACGCAGAAAAGGCAGCAGCCCACATCAAGGCTGGCGCAAAGAAGGTAATCATCTCTGCACCTGCAACTGGAGACGCAGCAACCTTCGTGATGGGTGTTAACGACCACGAGTACGACGCGTCAAAGCACCACATCATCTCAAACGCTTCTTGCACCACCAACTGCTTGGCCCCATTCGCCAAGGTTTTCAACGACAAGTTTGGTATCGAGAACGGTTTGATGACCACAGTTCACGCTTACACCGCAGACCAGAACCTACAGGATGGCCCACACGGCGATCTTCGTCGCGCACGTGCTGCAGCACTAAACATCGTTCCATCATCAACCGGTGCCGCAAAGGCTATCGGCCTAGTTCTTCCAGAACTAAAGGGCAAGCTCGACGGTTACGCGCTTCGCGTGCCAGTGCCTACCGGTTCAATCACCGACCTAACTTTGGTTGCCAAGACCGACGTCACCGTTGACCAGATCAAGGCTGCTTACAAGGAAGCTGCTGCATCAGGTCCACTAAAGGGCATCTTGGCTTACACCGAAGATGAAATCGTTTCTGCTGACATCGTTACTGATCCACACTCATCAATTGTTGACGCAGGTTTGATCAAGGTAATTGGTCGCACCGTAAAGATCAGCTCTTGGTACGACAACGAGTGGGGTTACTCAAACCGTCTCGTTGAACTAACTGAGCTAGTAGCGAGCAAGCTGTAAGCATGCGTCGCCTCGCTGACCTGCCTTCACTCGATGGCAAGCGCGTTATCATCCGCTGTGACCTAAACGTTCCGCTGGATGGCGATCGCATCACCGACGACGGCCGAATCGTCGCCTCGGTACCAACCATCAAGTACCTGCTCGACCAAGGTGCCGCAGTAATAGTTATCTCGCACCTTGGCCGACCAGACGGTGCTCCAGATCCCAAGTATTCGCTAGCTCCAGCGGCGAAACGTTTGGGGGAGCTTCTCGATCAGGACGTCTTCTTTGCCAGCGACACCGTTGGTAGCGAAGCTACTGGGGCAGTAAAGGCAATGGATCGCGGTGCGGTTGTGGTTCTCGAAAACCTGCGCTTCAACGCCGGGGAGACCAGCAAGGACGCCAGCGAGCGTGAAGCGTTTGCGGCAAAGCTAGCCGAATTTGGGGACTTCTTCGTCAGTGATGGCTTCGGTGTTGTTCATCGCAAGCAGGCAAGCGTTTACGAACTTGCCAAGTTGCTACCAAGTTGCGGCGGCCTTCTAATTGAGAAGGAACTTGACGTTCTTACCCGACTTACCTCAAGCCCGGAAAGACCTTACGCGGTAGTGCTCGGTGGCTCAAAAGTAAGCGACAAGCTTGGTGTGATTGATCACCTACTTCCAACCGTGAATAAATTGTTAGTCGGCGGTGGAATGGTATTTACCTTCCTTGCCGCTCAAGGCCATAAGGTTGGTGCAAGCCTGCTCGAAGTCGACCAGATTGAAACCTGCAAGCAATATCTTTCTCGAGCAATTGAGCTAGGTGTTGAGGTTGTACTTCCAACCGACATCGTTGTTGCAAGCAAATTTGGCGCGGATGCTGAAGTTGCAGTCACAAAGGCTGATGCAATTGAAGACAGCCCATTTGGTGCAGGTGGATTAGGTCTAGACATTGGTCCAGAGTCTGCAGCAAAATTCGCCGAGGTTATTCGCGAGGCCAAAACTGTTTTCTGGAATGGTCCAATGGGAGTTTTCGAAATCGATAAGTTTGCTGGCGGTACTCGTCAGGTTGCCCAAGCGCTAACTGAAGTTGCTGGTTTGTCTGTCGTTGGTGGCGGAGACTCGGCTGCTGCTGTTCGTATTCTCGGATTCGAAGACAACCAATTCGGTCACATCTCTACCGGTGGTGGTGCCAGCCTTGAATTCCTAGAAGGTAAAGCACTTCCTGGTATCGAAGTTCTTAAGTAAGAGAGAAATAATCATGAACGATCGCGTCCCTTTTATCGCCGGCAACTGGAAGATGAACCTTGACCACCAGCAGGCAATCGCACTCGTGCAGAAGCTCGCTTGGTCACTTAAGGACGCCGGGCATGACTACAAGGACGCTGAAGTAGCAGTGTTCCCACCTTTTACGGATTTGCGCACGGTTCAAACGTTGCTAGATGCAGATAAGTTCGAGATTGAACTGGGAGCCCAGGATCTATCCAAGTTCGATAGCGGCGCTTACACAGGAGAAATTTCAGGTGCCTTCCTTAAGAAACTCGACGTAAAGTACGTTCTAATCGGGCACAGCGAGCGTCGCCAGTATCACCATGAAGATGATGCATTGGTTCAAGCAAAAACCGCCGCAGCCTTCCGTCACGGCATTGTTCCCGTGATCTGTGTTGGTGAGACACTCGAAGAACTAGAAAATCAGGGAGCGTCTGCAGTGCCTGTAGCTCAGACCCTCGCTGCACTTGATGGCCACGAGAAGTTCGAAGAATTTGTGATTGCCTACGAGCCAGTCTGGGCGATTGGCACAGGCAAAGTGGCCACCCCAGAGGAGGCGGCCATGGTTTGCGGCAAGATTCGCGAGGCAATTGCCGAGGCTCACGGCCAGGAATTAGCCGCTACAACCCGCATTCTCTATGGAGGATCAGTAAAGGCGGCAAATGTCGCTGGCTTCCTTCGCAGCCCAGAAGTTGATGGTGTTTTGGTTGGTGGTGCCAGCCTGGACGCAGACGAATTCAGTGGTATCGCGCGCTTCCAGAAGCACATCGGCGTATAATTTTCAAGATTTACAAAAACCAAAGGACATCATGCTCGCTCTTCAAATTGCACTCCAGGTGCTATTGGCTATTACCAGCCTCCTGCTCACGCTTTTGATTCTTCTTCACAAGGGTCGCGGCGGCGGTTTGAGCGATATGTTCGGCGGTGGAGTAACAAGCTCAATGAACTCATCAGGTGTTGCTGAGCGTAACCTCAACAGAATCACCATCATTCTCGGTGTGGTTTGGGTTGTCGTGATCATCACCCTAGGCTTGTTCACTCGCTTCAACCTCGTTTAATCAATTAGGTAAGGCATAAATGTCAACAACTGGGGGATCAGCAATACGTGGCTCGCGCGTTGGAGCCGGACCTATGGGCGAAGAAGATCGTGGACACAAAGTTCAGAAAATCTTTCGAACTTACTACTGCGTCATGGGGCATCAGCACACACTGGCATTTGCCGCAGACATTCTCCCTGAAGACATTCGCCTAGAAAACGATTGCCCAAACTGCGGCTTGCCTGCAGGTTTGGACTCTAAGAATCCACCTCAGACTGCAAAACACGAGCCATATAAAACTCACCTGGCTTACGTAAAAGAGCGTCGCACCGATGCAGAAGCAAAGCAGCTTCTAGAAGAAGCGGTTGCCACGGTAAAAGAAAAGCGTCTTGCTGCCGTTGCTGCCGCACAGGCCGCAGATAAAGCCGAAAAAGCTAGCGCCAAAAAGAATGCCAGCAAGAAGTAAGTTCTAACAACCCCAAGTTTTATTTCCGGCCGACTGGTCTACAAACCATACGGTTTTACTCTTGCCATGAACTCTGCCGACGGGTAACTGTTTTGGGTCATCTCCAAATGCCACTGCCACTGCGTCTTGTTTGTCGGCTCCAGCAATCACGAACCATATTTCGTCAACTGCGTTCATTGCCTCGTAACTAAAACTCAAGCGCTGAGGGGGTGGCTTAGGGGATTCGTGTTCTGCAATTACCATGACTCCAGGTTCGATCGCAGGCTTGCCGGGAAACAGGCTGCAGATGTGACCATCAGGGCCAACTCCTACGAAGGCGAGACTGAAGTGAGGCTTAATTGTTGCAACTTCGGCGGCAAAAAAGCTCGCTGCCTCATCGAGAGTTAAACCCTGATCAGCTGCTGGAAATTGGTGAATGTTGGTTGCTGGAAGTTTCTTTAGCATTGCATTGTGTGCCTGAACCGCGTTGCGGTCGCTGCTTTCGGCAGCTACGAAGCGCTCGTCACCCCACCAAACGTGCACTCTTGACCAATCAAGGAGATGTGCATCTTCACGATCGGCTATGGCCGCTAGGGTTGCAATTCCGATAGTGCCACCGGTGACTTGAATGTGTACTTGGCTAAGTTCGGAAAGCAGTTGCCCTAAACGAGTCACAAACTCCTCGGCTGCGCCTCTCGCAAGCGATTCTGCGTCCTTGAACCGGTTTACAACTGTTTGACTCACTTCGCGGCCTTAGCCAACTTTGGCGCAGGTTTGCTTGGCGGGAAATTCTTAGTGATAACTTTGCCAAACAAATCATCTGGATCCAGGCGACGAAGATCTTCACTAAGGCAGTCGCGCAGAGAGCGACGCGGAAGTGATATTTCGCGCGTCGGCTGAGTCGGCTGAATCAATGTAGCTACATCAGGTACGTTGCGAACAATCTCAATATCGCCCGATTTGCGAGTAAGTTTGACACCCTTGATACCCGCGACAGCCTTGCCTCGCGAAGTGCGAACCAAAGTCACTTTGACCTTCAATTTCATCTCCAGCCAAGCGGCGAGAAGATCGGTGCTAGGGGAGTCAACCGCACCGGTTACTTCGACTGCGGTGACGGTGTCGTATGGCGGCTGATCAAGAATCGCTGCAAGTTGAGCGCGCCATAGAGTTAGTCGAGTCCAGGCAAAGTCGCTGTCACCAGGTTCGTATGCTTTTGCGAGCTGCTTCAGGAATGCGTGAGGATCCTTTTGAGCGGCAGCATCTGTGATGCGTCGAGTGGCAATCTTGCCAATCGAAGACAAAGCGACATTTTCCGGAGCCTCGCCAGGCCACCAAGCCACTACAGGGGCATCCGGAAGTAGAAGTCCAGTTACCAATCCCTCTGGATGTTGGGCTGCTTCACCGTGAGCGCGAAGAATCACTACCTCGGATGCACCGGCATCTCCACCAACGCGAATCTGTGCGTCTAGCTTCGACTCTTGCTTAGCCTTCTTGTCATCCTCGGCAAGCACAATGATTCGACACGGATGCTCTCTCGACGCTTCGTTTGCCGCTTTGACTGCCGCCTCGATTCCTGAGAACTTTGTGATGATAATCAGGGTCAAAACGCGCCCAAGTGCAACAACTCCGCCTTCTTCGCGGATCTCAACCAACTTCTTTGAAACCTTGCTGACGGTCGTGTTTGGTAAGTCTTTAATCACGGAATTCTCCAAGCTCGTCCGTCTTGCTGCAACATTTTGTCGGCCGATGATGGGCCCCAGGAACCAGGTGCGTACTGCTCTGGCTTACCCTGTTTTTCCCAGTAAGCCTCAATCGGGTCGAGAATCTTCCAAGAAAGTTCCACTTCTTCGTGACGCGGGAAAAGCGGAGGATCGCCCAAGAGCACATCCAAAATTAGGCGCTCGTAGGCCTCCGGGCTTTGTTCAGTGAAAGCGTGGCCGTAACCGAAGTCCATGGTTACATCGCGAACCTGCATACCGACGCCCGGCACCTTTGAACCGAAACGGATTGTGACGCCTTCATCAGGTTGCACACGTATTACCAGCGCGTTCTGACCAAGAGCAGAGGTTTGTGCTTCAGCGAAAAGCTGCTGAGGTGCTCGCTTGAAGACAACGGCAATTTCAGTAACGCGACGACCAAGGCGCTTTCCAGCGCGCAGGTAGAAAGGTACTCCAGCCCAACGACGTGTGTTAATGTCCAGGCGCATCGCGGCATAGGTTTCTGTGACGGACTTCTTGTTCATGCCATCTTCTTGCAGGAATCCGGTGACTTTTTCGCCACCCTGCCAGCCACCAGCGTACTGACCACGCGATGTGTACTTACCTAGATCTTTTGGGAGGCTAACCGCGGAGAGTACTTTTTCCTTCTCGGCTCGAAGGTCCGCGGCATCAAACGACACCGGCTCTTCCATTGCAGTGAGTGCAAGCAACTGAAGTAAGTGATTCTGAATCACGTCGCGTGCTGCGCCGATACCGTCGTAGTAACCAGCACGTCCGCCAACACCAATGTCTTCAGCCATAGTGATCTGCACGTGGTCGATGTAATTTGCGTTCCATAGCGGCTCAAAAAGTTGATTTGCGAAACGCAACGCAAGAATGTTCTGCACGGTTTCTTTTCCGAGGTAGTGATCGATTCGGAAAACTGAGTCGGGAGGGAACACCGATTCGACCACGGCGTTTAGTTCGCGTGCCGACTTCAAGTCGTGCCCGAAAGGTTTCTCGATCACAACGCGGCGGAATTCATCAGGCTTTGGGTTTGCCAATCCGCTTCGGGAAAGTTGCTGACAAACGATTTCAAAAGCCTTCGGTGGAATCGAAAGATAGAAGGCGTGGTTGCCGTTTGTGCCGCGCTCACGATCTAGCTCTTCAATTGTGTCTTTCAGCCTGTCAAATGCGGCCGGGTCATCAAATTCACCTGAAACAAATCGGATACCAGAAGACAGTTGCTCCCAAACTTCTTCAGACCAAGGGGTACGCGCATACTGCTGAACAGCTGCCTTAACCTCTTTACCGAAATCCTGGTGTGCCCAGTCACGTCTGGCGAATCCAACTAGCGCAAAACCCGGAGGCAGTAGTCCACGGTTGGCCAGGTCGTACACCGCTGGCATCAATTTCTTGCGCGATAAGTCTCCGGTGACACCGAAGATAATCAAACTGCTCGGGCCAGCTATGCGGTTTAGTCTGCGATCATCTGGATCGCGAAGCGGGTTATTGCCAGGGCTTAGCTTTACCGGACTCACTAGATTGCCGCCTTGATTGCATGGATTCCGGCTTTGGCATCAGCGAGCGTGAGAGTTAGCACTGGACGACCGTGGTCAGACAGAACCTTTGCGTCGCCAGCGGCTTGAGAGGCAATCAGCTCACCGAATGTGAATTCACGACCTGGTACTGCGATGTCGCTCTTGGCAGCAGAAACTATCTGCAGGTAGATCCCCTGAGCTGGTCCGCCCTTGTGGTACTGACCGGTCGAGTGTAGGAATCGCGGCGCCCAGCCAAAGGTGACCGGCCTGCGAGTTTTGCTTGCAATTAGGTCGCGCAGTTCGGCAGCCTCTGATACCGATGTGCGGTCGAGATAGGCCTGCACAGAAACATAGCCGCTGTCGGAGTCGAGAGTGGCGAAAAGCGCCTTGAGAGCATCAGCAAGGTTCGAAGCGCCGTTTAGCGATAGCGATGCTGCACGAACCTCCACGCCATCCTGAGAAAATTCAGGAGCTGCAATCTCTGGGCGATCGGTGAGCATTGCTCGAGCAGCAATCTTGGCCGATTCAACATCTGGCTGGTCGAATGGGTTAATGCCGATCAATCGGCTGGCAATAACGGTGGCATACTCCCAAAGCAAGAATTGGGCACCTAAGTCTCCCGATACAGCAACTTCATCTCCACGAGCAGAAGTCGCATCGGCAACAAGACGCACAGTAAGCAAATCGGCTAACCCGCTGCGAAGTTCTGCCGCATCTGTGTTTAGAACTACCGGCAATACGCCTTTGCCAAGCTTGCCTGTTGACTCTGCAATCAGCTGCTCTGCCCAATCGCCAAAGCCGACAATTGGTGTGCCATCTGTCACAATGCCAATCTTGTCGCGCAGTCCATACTCTCCTGGAGTAGCACCTAACGCCGCACCAAGAATCAGAGCTGGATTGTCAGGGGAGTCGCTGGATAGTAATTCTGCTACCGAATTTGCCGAATCCAAGAGTGCCTGGATGTCGACACCGGCAAGACCAGAAGGTACCAAACCGAAAGCCGTGAGTGCGCTGTAACGGCCGCCAACATTTGGATCGGCGTTGAAGATCCGATAGCCATCAGCTTTAGCTGCTGCCTCCATCGGAGAACCAGGGTCGGTAACAATCACGATGCGATCGGTTTTGTCGATTCCAGCCTCGATGAAAGCCTTCTCGAAAATTCTCTTCTGTGAATCTGTCTCGACTGTTGATCCAGATTTCGATGAAACAATAATTGCGGTCTTGTGAATATCACCGGCTAGGGCGTGACCCACCTGATCAGCATTGGTTGTATCCAAAACGATAAGTTCGACTCCAGCGGTGCGAGTGATTACCTCAGGAGCAAGTGATGAACCGCCCATTCCGCAAAGTACAAAGCGAGTTACTCCCTTCGAACGGAACTCATCGCGAAGCGCGAGAATGTCTGCGACTACCGCTTGAGAGTGTGATGCTGAAGTTACCCAACCCAAGCGAATTGATGATTCCGCCTCGGCATCTTTTCCCCAAAGAGTGAAGTCTTTCTGACCAATTCGACTAGCAACTTTGTCGTCGATTAACTTAGGAACGAATTCGGCTACCGCCGCCGCGGCTGACCCACCAGCGACAACTTTGAGAGAAGACACGTATTTTCCTTACTTTGCTGCGTTAAGAGCGTTGGTAACAGACTCGAGGAGTTCGTTCCACGAAATGATGAACTTGTCGACACCTTCAGCTTCGAGCAATTCGGTAACGTCGTCGTATGAAACACCGGCAGCGGCAACCGCAGCCATGACCTGCTCGGCTTCGGCATAGTGGTTAGTGATTGATTCAGCAGGCACTACACCGTGGTCAAAAACCGCTTCCATGGTCTTCTCAGGCATGGTGTTTACCAAGTGCGGTGCAACTAACTCGGTTACATAAAGTGTGTCGAGCAAGTTTGGATCCTTGACACCGGTCGAAGCCATAAGCGGTCGCTGAACGTTCGCGCCAGCAGATGCCAATTTCTCCCAGCGAACACTGTCGAACTCCTGCTCAAAAACGCGGTAGGCGAGACGAGCATTTGCCAAAGCGGCCTTGTTCTGAAGCGCTGAATCCGCATTTGCAGCGATTAGTCGCTTGTTTATTTCAAGGTCAACACGTGATACGAAGAATGATGCAACGGAGTGGATTTTTGAGATGTCATGTCCGTTTGCGTGTGCCTGCTCGATTCCCGAAATGTAAGCCGAGATTACTTCGCGGTATCGCTGCAACGAGAAAATCAAAGTAACGTTTACGCTGATTCCGGCGGCAATGGTCTCAGTGATGGCTGCAAGACCGTTTTTTGTAGCTGGAATCTTGATCATTACGTTTTCGCGCGCCACCTTGGCAAAAAGTTCCTTGGCTTGCTTTGCAGTGCCAGCGGCGTCGTGAGCCAATCCGGGTTCAACTTCAATTGAAACGCGACCATCGAAGCCATTGGTAGAGCGGTAAACGTCCGCGAAAATGTCGCAGGCTTCAGCCACATCTTGAGTGGTGATCTCGAATACCGCCTTTGCAGCGTCGGCACCAGCAGCCGCAAGCTGGGCAACCTGATCTCCATAGCCTTCACCCTTAGAAAGAGCTCCGGCGAAAATAGTCGGGTTAGTGGTCACACCAGAAACTGAACGCGAGGTAATTAGTTGCGCTAACTGGCCTGAACGGATGCGAGTGCGGGATAGGTCATCAAGCCAAATACTTACGCCGTTGGCGGCCAGCTGAGCTAGTGGGTTAGTCATTTATTTTCCTTTTTTCGAATTCTTATTTTGCTGCTGAAATTGACTCGTGGGCTGCTGCAATAACTTTTTCAGCGGTCATTCCAAATTCTCGGAACAGGGTCTTGGCATCCGCTGATGCGCCAAAGTGTTCGATCG
The DNA here is from genome assembly GCA_041181555.1 of Actinomycetota bacterium. Classification (GTDB taxonomy): domain Bacteria; phylum Actinomycetota; class Actinomycetes; order Actinomycetales; family Microbacteriaceae; genus Rhodoluna. The sequence continues at coordinate 25,422 of JBEGPH010000002.1, forward strand.
AAACACTGCGACCGAATGGGCCGACATACTTGCTCCAGCCCAATGCCAAACCAGCTTCGACCGATACACGTGCCTTAATAGAAGACGGAAGCACGCTATCGCGATAACTTTCGCTTTGCTCGTCGAACCATTCCAAACATGGAGCAGAAACCACGCGTGTAGCGATTCCCTTTGCCTCGAGCTCTAATCGAGCAGCTACTGCCAGCTGCACTTCAGAACCGGTAGCGATAAGAATCAGTTCGGGCTTTCCGTTTGCTGCATCAACCAAGGTATACGCACCTTTGGCCACGTGATCTGCAGTTGCGTAAACCGCACCGGTTTCATCGGCTTCACCGCGCTTGAACACCGGAATGTTCTGACGGGTCAGTGCAATTCCCGCAGGTCCCTGTCGACGCTCGAGCATGGTCTTCCAAGCGTGAGCAACTTCATTCGCATCAGCAGGTCGAACCATTTCTAGGTTTGGAATCGCACGCAGGGTGGCAATCTGTTCGATTGGCTGATGTGTCGGACCATCTTCACCAACAGCTACTGAATCGTGTGTCCAAACAAAAATGCTCGGAATGTTCATGAGTGCAGCTAGTCGAACCGCTGGTCGCATGTAGTCAGAGAAAATCAAGAACGTTCCACCGAACGCGCGAGTATTCCCGTGAAGGGTAATGCCATTCAAAATCGAAGCCATTGCGTGCTCGCGAATACCGAAGTGCAGCACTCGACCATATTGATCGCCAGACCATTCGTGGGTAGACCATTCAGAAGGGACGAAAGATTTAGCTCCCTTGATCGTTGTCAAGTTTGAATCGGCTAAATCGGCCGAGCCACCCCAGAATTCAGGCATTACCTGGGCAATCGCGTTGATTACCTGTCCAGATGCCGCGCGTGTTGCAATTTCGGTTCCGGCTTCAAAAGTCGGCAGGGCAGCGGCAAGCTCTGCCGGGGTCTTTCCGCTGAGAATGCGATCGAGAAGTTTCTTCTGCTCAGTGTTTTCGCTGGCCCAAGCATCGAACTGTGCCTGCCAGGTACCGCGCACCTGGTCTGCGTGCTTCTGGTATCCACGAGTGTGAGCCAGTACATCGGCGTCAACTTGAAATGTTTGCTCTGGATCGAAACCAAGTGCCGACTTCAATCCGACAAGCTCTTCCGCACCAAGCGCGGAACCGTGAATTTTGCCGGTGTTCTGTTTCTTCGGTGAAGGCCAGCCAATGATGGTGCGAAGCGTGATGAGTGACGGTTTATCTGTCACCGATTTCGCTTTTTCGATTGCAGCGAAGAGTTCTGCAACATCTTCCTGATAGTTGCCGGTCTTTTTCCAATCAACCACCTGCGTGTGCCAACCGTAAGATTCGTAACGTGCGCTCAAGTTTTCAGTGAAGGCGATGTTGGTGTCGTCTTCGATAGAAATCTGATTTGAATCGTAAATTACGACCAAGTTACCGAGTTTCTGGTGTCCGGCTAGAGAAGCTGCTTCTGCAGTAACACCTTCCTGCATGTCGCCGTCACCAGCGATTACATAAACAAAGTGGTCGAACGGTGAAGTGCCCTGCGGAGCATTCGGGTCGAATAGTCCTCGCTCAAATCGAGATGCGTAAGCAAAACCGGTAGCAGAGGCAAGACCTTGTCCAAGCGGGCCGGTAGTGATTTCGACACCCTTGGTGTGACCATATTCAGGGTGACCAGGAGTTGCAGAACCCCAGGTGCGAAGTGACTTTAGGTCATCAAGCTCAAGTCCGTAACCATGCAAGAAGAGCTGGTTGTAAAGCGTAAGCGAGCTGTGACCGATGGAGAGGATGAAGCGGTCGCGACCAATCCATTTTTCATCACTCGGATCGTGACGCATCACCTTGTTAAACAACAGGTAGGCAACTGGGGCCATAGAAATGGCGGTACCAGGATGTCCGTTTCCAACTTTTTCTACTGCGTCCGCGGCGAGCACCTTTGCGGTGTTTACAGCCTTTGTGTCTAGTTCGGTCCACTGGAATGCTGACAAGACAGCTCCTTCTTTAAATGAGGTACACAACGAATTCGGCGACATTGCCCTTGGCTTAATGGCCAATGGAGAAGGACTGGCTGCGGAAAGGGCCAAAAATCTCGTAATGCCAATTCTAATGGCGGGTAACTGCCGCATCGGAATAAGGGCTCCAGCAATTCGCTTAGACTTTACCGAGATGACCGCAACAGCCAAAAACCCATTTTCTAAGGCAAAGGCCTACCTGGCACTGACCAAGCCTCGAGTCATCGAACTACTTCTTATTACTACAGTTCCAACCATGATCTTGGCCCAACGTGGCATGCCGTCACTCGGATTGGTACTGGCTACATTGCTCGGTGGCGCCTTGAGCGCCGGTTCTGCCAATGCCTTTAACTGCTACTTGGATGCCGATATTGACCAATTGATGGGAAGAACTGCCAAGCGTCCTCTAGTCACCGGTGAACTAAGCAAGCGCGAAGCATTCGTTTTTGCCTGGATTTTGGGCATTTTCTCGGTGTTTTGGCTTGGGCTAGTGGTGAATTGGCTGTCTGCAGCACTTTCACTGGCTGCGATTTTGTTTTACGTCTTTGTCTACACCCTGGTTTTGAAACGCCGAACCCCACAAAACATCGTTTGGGGCGGAGCAGCGGGAGCGATGCCAGTCCTAATTGGCTGGGCGGCGGTCACCAATTCTGTATCGGCAGCCGCTTGGATGCTTTTCCTGGTCATTTTCCTTTGGACCCCACCGCACTACTGGCCACTTTCTATGCGTTACAAAGAGGACTATGCAGCCGCCGGCGTGCCGATGTTGCCAGTTGTTCGAAACCAGGCGACTGTGGCGGTGCAAATCGTGCTCTACGCCTGGGCCATGGTGATTTCTAGCCTCCTACTGATTCCACTCGGAAGCATGGGTTTGGTTTACACAATCACCGCGGTTATCTCCGGCGCCTGGTTCCTGGTTGAAAGTTACCGACTTTATCGCGAGGGAATTAGGGGACAGGCAAAGAACCCGATGAGACTATTCCACGGTTCTATCAGTTACCTGACACTGCTATTTATTGCCGTCGCAGTCGACCCACTATTGCACTTCTAATAACTAGCTAAGAGATTTCAATTCTTCGAGTCTCGCCAACGCCTCATCACGTTCTGCAGCGTGATCCACAATCGGTGCCGGATATCCATTCGAATTCATATGGTTCCACGGTTCATGAACCTCCGGTCCGTCTATGTGGCGCAACTCCGGAATGTACTTTCGAACGTAATCTCCATTCGGATCAAATTTGTATCCCTGAAGAATTGGATTGAAAACCCTGAAGTACGGACTAGCATCCGTGCCGCATCCTGCGGTCCACTGCCAGCCGTGTGCATTTGAAGCTGGGTCAAAATCACTTAGGAATTCTTCGAAGTGCGCAGCTCCTAGCTGCCACTCAAGGTGAAGGTCCTTAACCAAAAACGAAGCGACGATCATACGGACTCGATTGTGCATCCATCCTTCGGCAAGAAGCTGTCGCATTCCAGCATCAACCATAGGGAAGCCGGTTAAACCAGCTTTCCAAGCCGCAAGTTTTCTATCGGCGTCGACGCCGGAGTCATATTGCATTTTCGAGAAGCGAGGTTCGTAATATTCGGTCAATGAATCTGGGTTATGCCAAAGAACGTCTGCATAAAATTCGCGCCAAGCTATTTCCTTTGCGAAAACAATTTCACCGTTGCTTCCGCCGAGCTCGGCAAGAATTGTGCGCGGGTGAATTTCACCGTGCGCGAGCGCATGAGACAAGTGTGATGTGCCAGATAGATCTGCGCGGTTCCTTAGCTCGTCATACTGCATTAGTGCACGTGTTTTGAAGCGATCAAAAGTTCTGCGCGCAAAATCTTCGCCAGCTCGAATTTTAAAAGGTGCAGGTGCAGTAGGAGTGGGCCTGCCATGACATTCGATTGGCTCAAACCAATCTTCACCAAGACCGGCCAACTTCTGCGGCTCGCCCCAACCATAGGCAAGCCAGTTCTTATAGAACGGCGTGTAAACCTTGTATGGGCTTCCATCTGGCTTCCGGACCGAACCCGGAGCGACCGCGTAGTAGCTATCGCTCAGGTTTAGAAAAATTCCCGCGTCTTTCAGGGCCAGCCCAATGACGTTTTGTTCAGCGACTCCACTTGGGTCGTAGGCCCTTGTTGCATGCACCGCTTGGCTTCCAGCTGCCTTGGCTACCTTCACGAGTTCTTGCGCAATCGAACTTAGTCCGCGAGCTTGGCGAATTATTAGACGTCTATCTAAAGAAGCTCCGAGGGAATCAAGGGATTCAACCAGTGAGTGCTGACGAACCGGCGAAAGTTTTTCGAAGGTGTCCAAATCTACTAAGTAGGTGAGCGCTACCTGCTTCGAACCATCAAGCTTTGCCTCACTGATGGCGGTATTCAGCGCGATGTTGTCGTTGAGTCGAAGATCACGGCGGAACCAAAAAACTTGGGACATTATTTTGCTCGAATTGCTAACCACTGAAAAGTAATCAGCGAAATCAAAACCGAGGCTCCGAGCATGTGCAGCCCAACCAAAACTGGCGGAACACCGAGACGTGATTGCGCAACGCCGATAACTGCTTGTGTAACTAGTGCAATTACCAAATATGTAGAAATTCTGAGCTGCAAATCCAACGAGCCATCTTCATTGGCTTTACGAATCGTGAACCACAGCCAGGCCGCAAGAATGAGGGTCAGATATGCCGGGTATGAGTGAAAATGTTGCAACGACTCAAGTTCTAAACCATTTCTAGGTGCGTCTGCATCTCCTGCATGAGGGCCCGCTCCGGTAACCACGACGCCCACTAAAACTGTTAGCACGCCAAACACAGATAACCAGGGTGAAATTTGGTACGCACGATAGGGAACTGGAATGTGGTGATTTCCGTAAACACGCCAAACCAAGATTGATGCACAGGCAATCAATACTCCACTAACCACAAAGTGCAAACCGACTACCCAAGGGTTCAACTTGGTGAGAACACTTATTCCTCCGACAACCGCCTGAGCAAAAATACCTAAGCCAGCCGAAAGTGCCGGCCAGAGCAGTCCATGTCTTTTTTGCGATCCAAGTCGAAGCACGGTTATAAAAGTCAATAGAGCGATGATTACCAGGACAAAGGTCAATGTGCGGTTGGCGAACTCGATAATTCCGTGAATTCCTTGCTCAGGCACATTAACCAGTGACTCTGGTGTGCATTTAGGCCAGGTTGGGCAGCCAAGCCCTGAACCGGTCAGGCGAACAGCTCCACCGGTAACCACGATCAGAATCTGACTGACCAAACTTAGCCAAGCATAGAGCCTGACTCTGGCTGCACTAAAAAGAAACATGGGGCCTTTCGGTTCGCTAGCCAAACAACACGCCCAAAGGTAGACTTGAGCACAGATGTAGCGGTTCGCTAGTTTTTCTAGTTTCGCACAGCAATCCAGTTGGAAACCCTTGAAACCTAGAGTTTTCACGCCTGGAGGGAATGTAGCCGCTCATCCACGAGTTCTAATCTTTGGGCCGAACTGATATTCGCACCCATGAAGGAGACCCGCATGACTGAGATCGTTGATCGTTCAGAACTCGACTCACTTGGAGTCTATGAATTTGGCTGGTCCGACAAGGATGAGGCCGGCACTAGCGCAAAGCGTGGAATCAACGAGGATGTCGTTAGAGACATCTCAGGCAAGAAGAGCGAACCGGACTGGATGCTCGAGACCCGACTAAAGGGTTACAACTTCTTCGAACGCAAGCCAATGCCGTCATGGGGTAGCGACCTAAGCGGAATCGACTTTGACAACATCAAGTATTTTGTACGCTCTACTGAAAAGCAGGCTCAGTCTTGGGAAGACCTCCCAGACGACATCCGAAACACCTACGAACGCTTAGGTATCCCAGAAGCCGAGCGCTCACGCCTGGTGGCCGGCGTAGCGGCACAGTACGAATCCGAAGTGGTTTACCACCAGATTCACGAAGAGCTTGAGCGTCAGGGAGTTATCTTCCTCGATACTGATACCGCACTGAAAGAGCATCCTGAGATTTTTCAGGAGTACTTCGGCACAGTGATTCCAGCCGGGGATAACAAATTTGCCGCACTCAATACCGCGGTCTGGTCGGGCGGAAGCTTTGTATACGTGCCGAAGGGAGTGCACGTTGAGATTCCACTTCAGGCGTACTTCCGCATCAACACTGAAAATATGGGGCAGTTCGAGAGAACCCTCATCATTGCCGACGAAGGATCATACGTTCACTACATCGAGGGTTGTACCGCACCGATCTATCAAAGCGATTCACTTCACTCAGCTGTGGTGGAAATCATCGTTAAGAAAAACGCACGCGTTCGCTACACCACGATTCAAAACTGGTCCACAAACGTCTACAACCTAGTTACCAAGCGCGCAATCGCGCACGAAGGTGCAACCATGGAATGGGTTGACGGCAACATCGGCTCGAAAGTAACCATGAAGTACCCGGCAATTATCTTGGCTGGGGAGCACGCACGCGGTGAGACTTTGTCAGTAGCTTTTGCTGGAGCAGGGCAGCACCAAGATGCGGGCGCGAAGATGATTCACATGGCACCGCACACGAGCTCTTCGATCATTTCAAAATCGATTGCTCGTGCAGGCGGCCGCACTTCCTACCGCGGTGAAATTCGGGTGAACCCAGGTGCGCACCACAGCGCAAATACAGTTCGCTGTGATGCACTTTTGGTCGATACTATTTCTCGAAGCGACACCTATCCGGCTGTCGATGTGCGTGAAGACGACGTAACCATGGGTCATGAGGCAACTGTTTCGCGCATTAGCGACGAACAGCTCTTTTACCTTCAGTCACGCGGTCTCCCAGAGGATGAAGCAATGGCAATGATTGTTCGAGGATTCATCGAACCGATTGCTAAAGAGCTTCCAATGGAATACGCACTAGAGCTAAACAAGCTAATCCAAATGCAGATGGAAGGAGCTGTCGGTTAATGGTTGAGGCAATCATTCGCCCAGGCAGCACCGGCCACAGCCATGGTGGTGGTGAAATTCCAATCCAAACTCGATCGGAGCGTATCCGATCGATAAACGCAGCCGAGCACTCAGAGGTCAACCGTCGGGACGAGCAGTGGCGATACCTCGACGCCGAGCGTCTGCGCGGTTTGGACTCAAATACTTTGACTAACGCCTTGGACTCAATCGTCGTGGCTGCTCCTGCTGGGTTTTCTCACGCAACAGTCTCTGCCGAAGATAAGTCATTCGGTAAGGCCGGATTGCCCGAGGATAGGCCAAGCGCCAACGCCTGGGCGGCAGCGGACAGGGCACTCAAAGTTTCGCTGACCGGTGAGGTTGCAGAAGCTGCGACAATCTCAATTGACTCTCCGGGTGTAGATAAAGCCGCACATCTCATTATCGAGAGCGCTACTCACTCACATGGAACAGTTGTGATTGATCACACCGGTTCTGGAACTTTTGCTGAGGTGATCGAAATAATCGTTGGCGATGAGAGCAATCTAACAGTTGTGTCGATTCAAGACTGGGCCGAAGATGCAGTCCACACCTCTGCCCAATTTGCGCGCTTGGGCAGAAATTCCAAGCTAAAGCACATCGTAGTGAGCCTCGGCGGAAAGACCGTTCGCGTCACACCGAATGCGGAGTTCACCGCTACCGGCGGCGATGCTGAACTACTTGGCATGTATTTTGCCGATGCGGGGCAACATCTTGAGCACCGTTCTTATGTTGATCACGCTGTCGCGCAGTGTAAATCTCGAGTCACATACAAGGGCGCCCTGCAGGGGGAGAATGCCCACACGGTTTGGGTTGGCGATGTGCTTATTCGAAAAGCGGCTGAAGGCACCGACACCTATGAACTAAACCGCAACCTTTTGCTTACCGATGGAGCTCGCGCGGATTCTGTTCCAAACCTAGAAATTGAAACGGGTGAAATCGAAGGCGCTGGGCACGCATCGGCCAGCGGTCGATTCGATGACGAACAGCTTTTCTACCTTCAGGCACGAGGAATCAATGAGCTAGATGCTCGCCGCCTTGTGGTTCGTGGATTCCTAAATGAAGTAATTCAGAAAATTGGCATTGAGTCTCTTGAAGCCCGTCTCAATGAGTCAATTGAGGCCGAATTGGTGAAAGGTGTCAACTAATGGCAATTAGAATCTGTGCACTTGAAGACCTAAAACCGGGTAAAGCGCTACGCGTGGTTATCTCAGAACACCCAATTGCTTTGGTTCGCACCAAGGCCGATGAAGTTTTCGCCCTAGATGACAAATGCTCACATGGCGAAATTTCGCTGAGCGAGGGATTCGTGGACAACACAACCATCGAGTGCTGGGCACATGGCGCAAAGTTTGAACTAGCTACCGGCAAGGCACTTACTCTTCCGGCATATGAACCGGTCAACCGCTACGAAGTAATCATCGAAAACGGCGATGTCTTTTTGGAATACGAGGATTAGGAAAACAAATGGCAATTCTTCAGATCAAGAACCTTCACGTTTCGGTCGAAACCGATCAGGGCAGCAAGGAAATCCTCAAAGGCGTTGACCTGACTATCCGAAGCGGAGAAACTCACGCAATCATGGGGCCAAATGGTTCGGGCAAGTCGACTCTTGCTTACACAATTGCTGGACACCCGAAGTATGAAGTAACCGAGGGTGAGATCCTCCTCGACGGCGAGAACGTGCTCGAGATGAGCGTAGACGAGCGTGCTCGTGCCGGACTCTTCTTGGCGATGCAGTATCCGGTAGAGATTCCTGGCGTTTCGGTCAGCAATTTCCTGCGTACCGCGAAAACCGCGATTACCGGCGAGGCACCTGCGATTCGTCCGTGGACCACCGAAGTCAAAGAAGCCATGGCTAACCTGAAAATGGATCCGGCGTTCACAGCACGAAACGTAAATGAAGGTTTCTCTGGCGGCGAGAAGAAGCGCCATGAAATCCTGCAAATGGAACTCTTGAAGCCGCAGTTCGCGGTGCTTGACGAAACAGACTCTGGGCTAGATGTAGACGCACTTCGCATTGTTAGTGAAGGCGTAAACCGGGCAAAGGAAGCAAACGGCTTTGGCGTGCTTCTAATCACGCACTACACCCGAATCTTGAACTATATCAAGCCAGATTTCGTGCATGTTTTCGTAGCCGGCAAAATTGCTGAAGAAGGCGGACCAGAGCTTGCAGAGCGACTCGAAGCCGAAGGTTACGACCGCTACGTGAAGGCATAATGCAAAAAGAACTACCTGCAGAAAAATACGACCAGGTGGTCGAGGCTCTCAAGGAAGTCATCGACCCTGAACTTGGCGTAAACATTTATGATCTAGGGCTGATATACGACTTGTTCGAAGCCGAAGATAAGAGCCTTCTAATCAACATGACCCTGACTTCTGCAGGTTGCCCACTGACAGATGTTATCGAGGAGCAGACTGCTGCCTCACTCGATGGCGTAGTTGATGCTTTTCGAATCAACTGGGTTTGGATGCCACCATGGGGGCCAGAACGAATCACCGAAGACGGTAAGGAACAAATGCGAGCAATCGGATTTGCAATATAAAACTTAAACAAAAAAGGACCTCATTTAGAGGTCCTTTTTTTATGAGTGATTACTCACCCTTAGTCTTTTTGGCGATTAGCCAAGCACCAGGAAGCAAGCCAGCAGCGATAACGGCCTTTACCACATCCCAAACCATGAACGGCACCATGTAGGTAACCGCTGCATTGAAATCGCCCTTGAAGGCTGTGCTTGCAAGAACTGGAAGTCCGACAGCGTAAATGGCAGCAGATCCAACTACAAACGCTACGAAGGTTTTTAGAACGTGTGAACTCCACTTGCGCTCAGCAAGAAGACCGACGAGGAAAGCAGCAATAACAAAACCAAAAATAAATCCGGCGGTTGGACCAACAAACGCGTCTACTCCAACAACGTGGCTACCGTCAGCTTTTGGAGCGAATACTGGAATTCCGGCCAGGCCAGCGAGTGCGTAGACAGCAAGTGAAAGGGTGCCGCGGCGTGAGCCGAGCGTTGCCCCAACAAGCAGAACAACCAAAGTCTGAAGGGTAAACGGAACAGGGTAAGCAGGTATCGAAATCTGAGCTGCAACGGCTGTGAGAGCGGCTCCGGCGATTACTAGGGCAATGTCTGCCGCGAGGCTGCGCTTGATAAAACGGTCAACGATAGTCGGCTTAGCGACGAGGGTTAGTGACATGAAAACTCCAATTCATTATTCAAACTCGATTGTAGACTAGGCCTTTTGTGGATGACCTAATAAGTCCGACCAAATTCCTCATCTACTTTTGGAGCTTTCCAATGATTGCCGTCACCGATCTCGAAATACGCATTGGTGCGCGCGTTCTCATGTCGGATGTGAACTTCCGAGTCTCAAAGGGCGACAAAATTGGTCTGGTTGGGCGAAATGGCGCTGGAAAAACCACCTTGACCAAGATTCTCGCGGGTGACGGCCAGCCCGACCAGGGAAAAGTTGAGCGTTCTGGTGAAATCGGTTACCTTCCGCAAGATCCAAGAAGTGGCGACCCGGAAGAACTAGCCAGACATCGCATTCTTAATGCACGTGGTTTAGGTGACCTGGCCGCCAAGATGGCGAGTGCCACGAACGATATGAGCAGCATTGACGAAGCTGTCTATGAAGCCGCCATGAGGAAGTACGCGAACCTGGAAGAACGTTTTCAAGCTGCCGGAGGCTATGCCGCTGAGGCTCAAGCTGAAACCATTGCGGGGAATCTCGGTCTCAAGGGGAGTGTACTTGACCAACCACTGAAAACTTTGTCGGGCGGGCAGAGACGCCGCATCGAATTGGCACGAATATTGTTCAGTAACGCCGAAACGATGATTCTCGATGAGCCAACCAACCACTTGGATGCTGACTCGGTGGTGTGGTTGCGCGAATTCTTGAAGTCATATACGGGCGGATTGATTGTTATCAGTCACGATGTTGACCTAATTGGGGAAACAGTAAATCGTGTTTTTTATTTGGATGCCATCCGCTCGGTGATCGATGTTTACAACATGGGCTGGAAGCATTACCTCAAACAACGCGAAGCAGACGAGGAACGTCGCAAGCGTGAACGTGCAAACGCCGAGAAGAAAGCCGGTGCACTTCAACTACAGGCGGCAAAGTTTGGAGCGAAAGCGTCTAAGGCTGCTGCAGCGCAGCAAATGGTTCGACGCGCAGAAAAGTTGCTCGGTGCGCTCGATGAAGTAAGAGAGACAGACCGAGTTGCGCGAATCAAGTTCCCTGATCCCGCGCCATGCGGAAAAACTCCACTTATGGCCACGCACCTAAGTAAGAGCTACGGTTCTCAAGAAATTTTCACCGCAGTTGACTTAGCCATTGATAAGGGGAGCAAAGTAGTTGTAATCGGACTCAACGGTGCTGGGAAAACCACGTTACTCAGAATGCTTGCTGGAATCGACAAACCTGATACTGGGGAAATCATTCCAGGCCACGGCTTAAAAGTTGGTTACTTTGCACAGGAACACGAAACTCTTGATGTGAACAAAACGGTATTGCAAAATATGCAGGCCTCTGCTCCTCACCTTGCCGATACAGACGCCAGAAAAGTTCTTGGTTCATTTCTTTTTAGTGGCGATGACGTAGAAAAGCCTGCCGGTGTGCTTAGCGGAGGGGAAAAGACTCGTCTTGCCCTTGCGGCGCTAGTGGTTTCTTCAGCCAATGTTTTACTTTTGGATGAGCCAACCAACAACCTCGACCCAGCGAGTCGAGAGGAAATACTTCGAGCCTTGGCCACCTTTACCGGCGCTGTGGTCTTGGTGTCGCACGATGAGGGTGCCGTTCTCGCGCTCAATCCCGAGCGAGTTCTAATTCTGCCTGATGGCGACGAAGACCTTTGGAACGACAGCTATGCCGAACTAATTTCATTGAGTTAGTTCAGCGAATCCTCGATTTCTGCATCTTCTTGACCGATTTGTTTGCGTCGTGATTTTGACGTCTTACCAACCTTTTGGTTTTGCGCCTCACGCTCTTTCTTGATTCCCCAATACAAAGCTGCGATTGCCATAAGAGCAAACATGATCCACTGCAGCGCGTAGCTGAGGTGATTACCCTCATCAAGTTCAGGCTTGGCGAGCTGTTTCAAACTCGATTTAGCTGAAACACTTTCAGAAACAATTCGTCCATAGAGTTTTTCAAAAATTCGATCTTTGATTCCTTGAGATTTAGCTAAAGCGACAACGTTGATTGTGGCAATCTGCCCTTTTGGAGCAGACCTATTCATACTCGGCTCACTAGGGCGAAGCCGAACAATAATTTGCTGTTCTTCACCGCTCGGAAGCGGGTAAGTTTTCGGTGCCGAGTAATTGCTATCGCTCGCCAGCCAACCTCGCTCCACGGCAATCAAGCGACCATCTGTCATTTGAAATGGAACAATTTGCAGAAAGCCGGGTTGCCCATCCAGTGGTCGGTTTCTGACCAAGACTGCATTTCCAGGTAAGTAATGTCCCTGCAATTGCACCTGACGCCACTGATTCTTTTCATCAAAAGAGTTCAATGCGGCCAAAGAATCAATATCAACCGGGGGATAGTCGTAATTGATTGCAACCTGCTGCATTGCGGCTAACGCCTCTTCGCGTCTGGAGAATTGCCAATTAGAAAGCAAAGCACACGCAATCGAAAAAGCAATAACCAGCGCAAGCCAGCCCGACCAGCGTCTGAGATCAGACTTATTCGCCACTCGCGATCACCTCGCGAATTTGAATGAAGAAGTTTCTAGCCTTGACGAAGTCAACCAGGTAACTCTTGTGTTCTTCGCACGCAGCCCAGGTTTTAGTTCTTTCTCCGCAGTGAATCATTGGATTGGCCCAATCAATCAAATACTCAGCGGGATTTAAGCAATTGGCCCTCGAGCACTTGCTTTGGGTCAAGGCTGCTTTTCCTCTGGAATCGTGAATGCATCAGCGCTGATTGCCAATCTAGGGGCAACAACCTCTGCAGCTCGAGTTTTAGGTTTGGCTTCTCCTTGATTATTAGCGATTACCACAGCCCAATAAGGCAGAACAATTGCCAGTGCAAAACAGACCCACATAAGCCAACCCTGCACCAGAAAAGCGAGCACGATGCAGACCATGCGCACTGCCATAGCGATGCTGTAGCGAATCATTCGACTGCGACGTTCCTCCTCGGGAGATGCTCCGAGATTGGTAACGCTTTGCGGTTCGACCACCTAGGCTCCATTTCGTTTACTAATTCAACTTTAAGCCAAAGACTAGACTTGCTGGCATGACTGATAAGACTGTTCTAGTTACCGGCGGAAATCGCGGAATTGGCCGCTCAATTGCTGAGGAATTCATCAAGCAGGGCTATCGTGTGGCCGTGACAGTCCGTTCTGGAGAAGGCCCGGATGGCGCTCTTTCAGTGATTGCGGATGTAACCGACGCCACTTCGCTTGACAATGCTTTTGCTGAAATTGAGTCAAAGCTCGGACCGGTAGATATTTTGGTGGCCAATGCCGGTATCACCAAAGACACCTTGCTAATGCGTATGTCGGACGAGCAATTTGAAGACGTAGTTAACACCAACCTCAATGGAGTATTTCGCGTCGTAAAACGTGCCAGCCTTGGAATGATCAAAAAACGCCACGGACGCATAATTCTGATTGGTTCTGTTGTGGGCCTTCTTGGCTCTGCCGGACAGGTAAATTACTCGGCAACCAAAGCTGCTTTGGTTGGAATGGCTCGATCAATCACTCGAGAACTTGGCGGACGCGGTATCACCGCGAACGTGGTTGCACCAGGATTCATCGATACCGACATGACCGCCGCACTCTCTGAAGAGATTCAGGCTGGATACAAGAAACAAATTCCGGTTGGGCGCTTTGCTTCACCTGAAGAGGTTGCAAAGGTTGTCAGTTGGTTAGCCGGTGACGACGCCAGCTACATTAGCGGGGCAGTGATTCCGGTCGATGGCGGCCTGGGAATGGGGCACTAGGTCTATAAATCTAAAATCGGAATCAGATCGGCTAAGTTGCCAGATTCCAAAACCAGATTCGCTTTTTCTTTGACTATTGGCTTGGCATTAAAGGCCACCGAAAGCGCAGCCACAGACATCATTTCTAGGTCATTGGCTCCATCGCCAATTGCTACCGACTGTTCAATTTTGAAATCTGCTCGCTGAGCCCACTCCAACAACGCATCTTTCTTTGCGGTTCGATCAATAATTTTCCCAAGTACCTTGCCGGTGAGTTTTCCGTCAATGACTTCGAGATCATTCGCTCGAGCAAAATCCAAATTGAGCACATCGGCTAGGGGGTTGAGCACTTGGGTGAAGCCACCGCTTACCGCGCCAACTCGCCCGCCCTTATTGTGCACCGCATCAATGAGTTGTTTCGCGCCTTGAGTGATACGAATTCGGCTGCCTACCTCAGCAAATACCGATTCAGGTAAACCGGCTAGTGCCTTGACGCGTTCAATCAAACTTTCAGCAAAATCCAACTCGCCAGCCATTGCACGCTCGGTAATGGCGGCAACTTCAGCTCGCTTTCCGGCGACGTCGGCCAATAATTCAATTACTTCGTCTTCTATGAGCGTTGAGTCAACATCAAATACGACTAGGAGTTTGGTCACGGAGTTACGAGCACACCCTTTGCTACGACAGTTATCCCAGTGTCTGTCACGGTGAAGCCACGAGCGAGGTCTCGTTCGCGATCAACGCCAATTGAAGCACCATCTGCCACAACAACACTTTTATCAAGAATAGCTTTTCGCACGGTGCAATCGCGGCCAACTTGGACGTCGTCGAGCAAAACCGAATCTGTGATTAGAGCTCGGGAATGAACGCGAACACCTGGAGAGACCACACTTCGCTCGACGATTCCGCCTGAAATAACGGTGCCTAGAGAGACAATCGAATCGGTGGTTCTTCCTTGATTTCCTTCACCGTCATGCACAAACTTTGCCGGTGGAAGGTTTACCTGCTGTGTGTGAATCGGCCATTCGCTGTTGTAAAGGTTGAATACCGGCATAACCGAAATCAAATCCATGTGCGACTCGTAATAAGACTCGATTGTACCCACGTCACGCCAGTATGAGTGGTCTCGCTCAGTAGAACCAGGAATCTCGTTGAAGGTGAAGTCGTAAACGCTGGCATCTTCGCGAGAGACCATGTACGGGATGATGTCGCCACCCATGTCGTGTGATGAATCCTCGAGAGTGCCATCGTGCTCAATGGCATCAATTAGTGCCTGAGCCGAGAATACGTAGTTACCCATTGAAACCAAAGCTTCGTTTGGTGCTTCTGCGAGTGGCTTTGGGTCACTTGGCTTTTCACGGAACGCAGAAATCTTCGTGCGGTCGTTATCGTCTACCTCAATCACGCCAAACTGAGTAGCGAGCTGAATTGGCTGACGAATTGCCGCAACTGTAACACCGCGACCAGATTCGATGTGGGCTTGAATCATCTGATCGAAGTCCATTCGATAAACGTGATCTGCACCAACAATCACCACGATGTCTGGTCTTTCGTCGCTCAGAAGATTCATGCTTTGCAAAATTGCGTCTGCGCTTCCGGAGAACCAGCGTTTACCAAGACGCTGCTGTGCTGGAACCGATGCAACATATGAACCAAGTAGAGGTGACATCCTCCAAAGCTGAGAGATGTGTCGGTCTAGGGAATGTGACTTGTATTGAGTGAGCACAACAATTCTGCGCAGACCGGAGTTAATCAAATTAGAGAGCGCGAAGTCAATCAGTCGATAACTGCCGCCGAAAGGCACGGCAGGCTTAGCTCGGTCAGCGGTTAGCGGCATTAGCCTTTTTCCTTCACCGCCGGCTAAGACCATTCCAAAGATGCGTGGATTGCTCATATTCAGAATGTTATTCCCCAAAGCGAACACCAGTAACATTTGCTTATGAGGATCGACCTAATCACCAAGGAATATCCGCCGTTTATTTACGGTGGTGCGGGCGTGCATGTCGCTGAATTAGTGAGAGTGCTTCGCAAACAGGTAGACGTGAAGGTTCGATGCTTCGGCGAAGAACGTAATGAAACCGATACATTTTCTTATCGCCACCACCCAGACTTTGACACTGCAAACGGAGCTTTGCAGACCATGTCTACCGATCTGAGTATGGTCGGCGACATTGCCGGGGCAGATTTAGTTCACTCTCACACCTGGTACGCAAACTTCACTGGACAGATTGCTAGTGCATTACACGGCATACCTCACCTGATCACAGCGCACAGCCTTGAGCCATTGCGACCATGGAAAGAGGAGCAGCTCGGCGGGGGATACCGCCTGTCGTCGTGGATCGAACGTACCGCCTACGAGGGCGCTACCAAAATCATTGCTGTGAGCGCTGGAATGCGTGACGATATTCTTCGCGCCTACCCACAACTCAATCCCGACAAAATTTCCGTTGTTCACAACGGGATTGACCTGGAGGCTTTTCAAGCGGCAACTAATTCGGATTTGGTGCGTGCAAATGGAGTCAACCCAGATCAGCGCAGCGTGGTTTTTGTCGGCCGTATTACACAGCAAAAGGGATTGCCTTATCTACTGAAGGCAGCTCGTGAACTTCCAGCCGACGTGCAGTTAGTACTCTGCGCTGGCGCACCCGATACTCCACAGATTTTGACCGAAGTCACTGCGCTTGTCGAAGAGCTTAGAAAAGTTCGCGACAATGTCATCTGGATTGAAAAACATCTTTCTAGAACAGAATTGATTGCTGTACTTTCTGCCGCAACCGTATTTGCTTGTCCGAGCATTTACGAACCACTTGGGATTGTGAATCTCGAAGCGATGGCCTGTGGAGTTCCTGTCGTGGCAACAGCGACCGGCGGAATTCCCGAAGTTGTGGCTCACAACGAGACTGGTTTGTTAGTTCCAATCGAGCAATTGCTCGACGGGAGTGGCAAACCACTAGACGAAAAGAAATTCGTTGCAGATTTCGCAGACGCCCTGAATCAGATGTTGGCAAACCCGCACATTTCGGAGTTCGGCAAGGCTGGCAGAAAGCGCGTCGAAAGCCACTTCAGTTGGGACAGCATCGCGGAGCAAACTTTGAGCGTGTATCGAAGCGCAATTCATAATTTCAAATAGGCTCTTGGCATGTCTCGCGTTATCGATCTAAACAACATAACCGTCGTCAGGGATGGCAAAGCCATTCTTAGCAATGTCGACTGGCAGGTTGAATCCGATCAGCGCTGGGTCGTCATCGGCCCGAATGGAGCCGGCAAGACCACGCTGCTCAGGGTGGCGTCCGCCCAGTTGCACCCGTCTAGCGGCGAAGCCAAGATTCTGGGTGCGCTTCTTGGCAAAGTAAATGTTTTTGAGCTTCGCACCAGGCTCGGATTTGCATCAACTTCTCTGGCAAATCACATTCCAAACTCCGAGACCGTCTTGAACGCGGTTTTGACTGCGAGCTACGGAATCACCGGACGCTGGAATGAAGAGTACGACGATGTTGACATACGCAGAGCCCACCGCGTTCTGGGGGAATGGAAGCTTGGAGATTTGGCCGAAAGAGCTTTCGGCACACTAAGCGATGGCGAAAAGAAGAGAACTCAAATCGCTCGAGCCGTGATGACCGACCCGGAGCTTCTACTTCTCGATGAACCGGTAGCCAGCCTCGACCTCGCGGCGCGGGAACAAACCATCGCTCTAATCAGCGCCTACGCCTCCGAACCTGCCGCTCCCGCAATCGTTATGGTTACCCACCACCTCGAAGAGATCCCGGCCGGGTTCACCCACGCCCTAGTGCTAAGTGCTGGACAGGTATTTGCTGCAGGCGAGATTGGCCAAACCCTAACCAGTGACAAGCTTTCTGAAGCCTACGGACTTGGCATTCAAGTTGATTTCAGCGAGGGTCGCTACCGAGCCCGATTTAGGGGCTAATCCACTGGCATTGCCGCCAATGCTTTGGTATGCTTTTCATTCGGTGCCATCGCACCAAAAATCTAGAGAAATTCAAGGAAGTTTCGCATGAAGGCTGACATTCACCCAAAGTACGAACCAATCGTATTCCGCGACTTGGCATCGGGTGTAGCGTTCTTGACTCGTTCAACCGTTACCAGCAACAAGACCATCGAATGGGAAGATGGGAACACCTACCCAGTATTCGACGTTGAAATTTCTTCTCAGTCTCACCCTTTTTACACCGGTAAGCAGCGCATCATGGATGCAGCCGGTCGTGTGGAGCGCTTCAACGCACGCTACAAGAACTTCAGCTAAATCAAGTTTTAGAAATAATCCCCAGCCGATAGGTTGGGGATTTTTCATTTCTATACCGATTTGATTGGCCAGCCCGGACTTGGCTTGAATTCTTTGTCCACGTTTTCAATCATCCACTTACTGAAGCTCTCGTCTATTTCCTTAGCCCAGGTAATTTGAGAATTGTGAAGGTCCAAAGCGGATGCCGGGAGTTTATCAAGGTGACTATTGAGTACCGCCAGGGCAACCCTGCCGGCAGCCACTGCGTCAGCTTTTGAATTGTGAGCATCGTCAAGTGCGACGTTGTAATACTCCGCAACGATTTCAAGCTTGCGCTTGCCTCGACGGAATTTGTCGAATGTCTTGTCGATTACCAGCGGATCGAGAATGGGTGCGGGATGAGTAAGTGGCTGCAAACCTAACGCCAGGGCCTGATGGTGCAAAATTGTGAAATCGTATGGTGCGTTGTAAGCCACAACAGGAATACCTCGAGCAAAGCAGTCGCGAAGTGTTTCCAGTATTTCAGACACCACTTCTTTGTAATTGCGACCCTGAGCACGCGCTATCTCAGTAGTGATGCCGTGCACGTTGCTTGCTGTTTCGGGAATTTCGATTTCTGGATCTGCGAGCCATTCTGGACGGTCAACCACAATTGCACCGCTCGCATCCAGTTCGACCACAGTCGCGGTAACGATTCGCGCAGTTTTGAGATCTAGGCCGGTGGTCTCGGTATCAAATACGGCAATCTGTCGCGCCCAGTCAGGCAGCTTCTTTTCATTCACAGTTACAGGCTACTTGCCGAGAGTGACATCAGCACAAACCCGCACCGCGAGCGACCTCTAGTGCCGCCTTTGCCAAGTTCAAAGTAAATATGTGTAGGCCTGGAGCTCCAGCTTCGATTAACTCTCGTGAGAGCTTAATCGAGTAGTCCATTCCTATGATTCGAGCTTCATCATCTGTTGCGTCTTGGAGTTTGCCAAGCAAGTCGTCCGGCACTTTCGCGCCACTCATCTCTGCCATTCGCAGCACTCTAGCTACGTTTGAGATTGGCATCACTCCGGGAATAATTGGCATTGTGGCGCCGGCCGCTGCGGCTGATTCAACGAGTTCGATATAAGCGTCCACTGTGAAGAAAAGCTGGGTCATCCCATAACTTGCGCCGGCAGACTGCTTGAGCGATAGTACGTGGGAGTCGTGAGCCATGCTCGGCGATTCCGGGTGCACTTCGGGGAAAGCCGCTACACCGATTTCCAAATCTGTTTCATTGCGAACCAATTCGACCAGCTCTAGGGCTGATTTGAGCTCACCTTTGGCTAAGGCGTCAGGGTCGGCCAATGGGGAATCCCCTCGAAGAGCCAGGATTGATTTGACTCCAGCATCTTGGAAACGGCGAATGGTTTGGCGAGTGCCATCAAAGGTGGAACCTACGCAGGTGAGGTGGCCAATGGTCAGTATGTCCTTAGCCATTCGGTCCACCACAGCTAGGGAAGTCTCACGATTTGAGCCTCCGGCTCCGTAGGTTACCGAAACAAAATCGGGAGATACGTCCAGAAGCTTTTCATAACTTCGCCAGAGGGTTGCGGCACCCTCATCATCCTTTGGCGGAGAGAACTCAAAAGAGAGGCTCGGTTCTTGCTTCAACGACCGTGCCGTAATCACTTCAAAAACTGAATCAGCCTGTGCCGAAAGCGAATCAGCATGGCGAACAAGTGGGTAATCCGGCATTAGACCATTTTAGCCTGCCCTTTATCTACCTAGACGGCAAAGGTAGACTTGGCATTCCATGTTGAATTCCAGATCTCAAGCCCTACTCGATGCTGTTCGTAGTCGAGTAGTCATCGCCGATGGCGCAATGGGAACCATGATTCAGGAGGCAGCTCCAACTCTCGAAGATTTTCAGAACTATGAGGGCTGCAATGAAATCCTAAATGTAACCAGACCTGAACTTATCGCGAGCATCCATGCCCAGTATCTGAAGGCCGGGGCAGAGGCAATTGAAACCAATACCTTTGGCGCCAATTTCGCCAATCTCGCCGAATACGACATCGTTGATCGCGTATACGAATTAGCCCGAGCAGGTGCAGCCGTTGCTCGTGGAATTGCGGATGACTTTTCAACTCCGGAAAAACCTAGATGGGTGCTTGGCTCGCTAGGCCCAGGCACCAAGTTGCCTTCACTTGGTCACGAAAAATTCTCAGTTCTTCGTGATGCCTATCAAGACGCCGCCAAGGGGCTTATCGACGGCGGGGCAGATGCCATTCTTATCGAAACTGTTCAAGATCTACTACAGGCTAAGAGTGCGGTAATTGGCGCAAAGCGCGCAATGACAGAGGTAAAGATTCCGATTTTTGTTTCGGTGACTATCGAAACCACTGGCACCATGCTTTTGGGAAGTGAAATTGGGGCGGCGTTGACCGCTATTCAGGCACTCGGCGTGGATGCAATTGGTCTAAATTGTGCGACCGGACCAACCGAGATGAGCGAGCACCTTCGCTATCTATCTAAATTTTCCCAACTTCCAATTGTCTGCATGCCAAACGCCGGACTTCCAATCCTTGGTCCACATGGCGCGCACTATCCGCTAACCCCGCTTGAACTCGGAGCCGCACACTCGCAGTTTGTGAAGGAGTATGGACTTGGCCTGATTGGTGGTTGCTGTGGCACCACGCCAACGCATATTGCAGAACTCGCCGCTATTGTCTCAGCGCAAACACCGGCGACACGTCAGGTAAGCGTTGAGCCAGGACTCTCAAGCCTCTACCAGCATCAACCGTTCGACCAGACCATGACTTACCTCTCAATCGGAGAGCGCACCAACGCGAACGGATCGAAGGCATTCCGTGAAGCGATGCTTGCTGAAAATTGGGACGAGTGCATTGAAATTGCACGTTCGCAAACCCGCGAGGGAGCGCACCTTCTAGATGTGTGCGTCGATTACGTGGGTAGAGACGGTGTGCGTGACGCTCGAGAGCTGGTCAGCCGACTCGCTACCGCGACAACTTTGCCGCTAGTGCTCGACTCAACCGAACCCGCCGTGCTCGAAGCTGGCTTGGAGTGCATGGGCGGACGAGCCATGATCAACTCGGTCAACTACGAAGATGGCGACGGACCAAACTCGCGATTCGCACGAATCATGCCTATCGTCAAAGAGCACGGGGCTGCTGTTGTGGCGCTAACCATCGATGAAGAAGGTCAGGCTCGCACTGCAGATACCAAATTCGCAATTGCTTCACGCCTAATCGGCGACCTAACCAGCAATTGGGGAATGAACCTGGTCGACATCACGGTTGACACGCTTACTTTCCCAATCGCTACCGGTCAAGACGAGACTCGTCGAGATGGAATTGAAACCATCGAGGCAATTCGTCGATTGAACCAGGCATTTCCGGGAGTCCAGACCACTTTAGGAATTTCAAACATTTCATTTGGTCTTTCTCCGGCAGCACGCCATGTGTTGAACTCAGTCTTCTTACACGAATGCGTGCAGGTTGGGCTTACCAGTGCCATAGTGCATGCGGCTCGAATTATGCCGCTGAATCAGATACCTGAGCACCAACTTCAGGCAGCTCTGGATTTGATCTATGACAAACGCGAATACGATTCAGACGGCAATGTAACTTTCGATCCACTCACTAAATACCTTGATGTATTTGCCGGTGTAGACAGCGCCAGCGCGAAACAGTCGCGTGCCGCCGAATTGGCCGCACTTCCTCTTGATGAGCGCTTGGAGCGAAGGATTATTGATGGCGAAAAGAAGGGCCTCGAAGCCGATCTTGATGAGGCTTTGCACTCAGGTCGCACCGCACTCGAGATCATCAACCAGAATCTTCTCAAAGGGATGCAGGTTGTCGGTGAACTATTCGGCAAGGGCGAGATGCAGCTTCCGTTTGTTTTGCAGTCAGCTGAAGTAATGAAGACCGCTGTAGCTCACCTAGAACCTCACATTGAAAAAACTGAAGACACCGGCAAGGGTCGTATCTTGCTTGCAACCGTTCGCGGAGACGTGCACGACATTGGTAAGAATCTGGTTGACATCATTCTGAGCAATAACGGCTTCGAAACCGTAAACATAGGTATCAAGCAGCCGATAAATGAAATCTTGCGCGCCGCAGAAGAGAACAACGTTGACGTGATTGGTATGAGTGGACTACTAGTCAAGTCGACTCAAATCATGAAGGAAAACCTTGAAGAAATGAATCAGCGGGGGTTGGCCGCCCGCTGGCCTGTAATTCTGGGTGGAGCAGCTTTGACTCGCTCATTTGTGGAGCAGGACCTCGCAGAAATCTACGAAGGTGAAGTTCGCTATGCACGCGATGCTTTCGAAGGTCTCAAGCTAATGGATGCCCTAGTACGTGTAAAACGCGGCGACACCTCGGCTCAACTGCCGCCACTCAAAAAGCGCGTGGTTTCTCCGCATGCGGTATTGGCGCGCACCGAACCAGACATGGTTCCAAACCGAAGCGACGTAGCTGCAGACAACGAAATACCAAGGCCACCATTCTGGGGGACCAGAGTTATAAAAGGCATAGCACTTCGCGACTACGCATCCTTCCTTGACGAACGAGCAACCTTCATGGGGCAGTGGGGTCTCAAGCCAGGACGAAATGAAGACGGCGCTAGCTATGAAGAACTAGTTGAAACGGAAGGTCGACCACGACTTCGCTATTGGTTGGAAAGACTTCAAACCGAGAATTTGCTCGAAGCGTCGGTAGTTTACGGATACTTCCCGGCAGTAAGCGATGGCAACGACACCATCATTTTGCATCACTCCGCAGAGGGAGCAACCGACGGTGGATCGAATGGAGTTGCCGGCACCGAAAGGTTGAGATTCAGCTTTCCAAGGCAAACCCGCGATAGGCACCTATGTTTGAGTGATTTTGTAAGAAATCGCGAAGTTGGGCAGGTAGACGTGATTCCTTTCCAACTTGTAACAATGGGCTCGCGAATTGCCGAGGAAGCTAACCGCTTGTATAAGAACAACCAGTATCGCGACTACCTTGAGTTACACGGACTAAGCGTGCAATTGACCGAAGCGCTTGCAGAATTTTGGCACTCACGTGTGCGCGAAGAGCTTGGTTTCGCCGCTCAGGATCCTCAAGATGTTGAAGGACTTTTCAAACTTGAGTACCGAGGTGCCAGATATAGTTTTGGCTATCCTGCCTGCCCAGAACTTGAAGATCGAATCAAACTTGTAGAACTCCTAAAACCTGAGCAAATCGGAGTCGAACTTTCTGAGGAGCTACAGCTTCATCCAGAACAATCGACGGATGCAATGATCCTTCATCACCCCGAAGCGAAATACTTTTCGGTCTAATGGCAATCAAGCAAGCACAGCTGGCGGAAGTTGCGCGCGCTTCGGCTCAATCAAAACATGTCATAGCCAGTGGCGTAACAACTGCTTATTGGTACTACCCAGCTCGGGGAAAAAATCCGACCAATGATTCGATCGTGCTAATTCACGGTTACCGAGGAAACCATCACGGACTCGAGGCTATCGCTGGTGCCATAAAAAGCTTTGACGTTTACATACCTGACCTACCAGGCTTTGGTAAGAGTCAGGCATTTGAAGAAAATCATGACATCAACAACTATGCCGATTGGCTAAATGCATTTATCGAGGCGCTCAGCCTCAAGAAGAAACCACACCTGCTTGGACATTCATTCGGAAGCATTGTGGTTTCGGCTTACGCTTCACGCTTTAACGGGATTTCCACCCTGATCTTGGAGAACCCAGTGGCCAGCCCAGCACTAATGGGCCCAAAGGCCCTCGTAACCGCCATAGCCAGAGCTTTCTTTTGGTTGGCGGGGGCACTGCCGGAGGCATCCGGAGATGCGATTCTCAAGAGTTGGCCGATGGTTCGAGGCATGAGCATCATCATGACCAAATCTAGAATTGCCGAACTCCGGCGTTGGATTCACCTTCAGCACGACCAAAACTTCAATGATTTTGCCAGCCGCAGGGTGGCCTTGGAGGGTTACACGACTTCGATTACTAACTGCGTTGGTGATTATGCAGACAAAATACGCGTGCCCGTTTTGATGCTGATTGGGGAGCGTGACGACATCACCTCTGTTGCCCAGCAACATAAACTCTTGGCTTCGCTGGAAAGCAAAAAAACCAAACTCGAGCAATTCAAACAGGTTGGCCACCTCACGCATTATGAGATTCCTGAAGAAATTGCGGATGCCATTCAAAGCTGGGTAAAGAGTAATGACTGACCCTATATATTTCGATGCTCGCTATATCAGGATTGGACACCACGACGGTGTCAGCCGCTTTTCTGCGGGGCTTTGTGCGGCACTAACTGAGCGCACAGAGGTAATAGCAATCATCCACGACGAGCGACAACTTGAAAAGTTGCCAATCGGAATTAAGCACGTCAAATTGACTGATCCGACTAATCCTTTGGCAGAAGTGTTTATCGCCAGAAAGCTAAACGCACTTGGAGCGCGACTAGTTTTCTCCCCGATGCAAACCATGGGGAGCTGGGGGCGCAAGTACAAATTGGTTCTCACCCTGCACGATTTGATTTACTACGCCCACCCAACACCTCCTCCATCCTTTTCTTGGCCGATTAGATTGGGGTGGCGATTGTTTCATTTAACCTATGTTCCGCAACGAATCATGCTCAACGGTGCTGACGCGATTGCCACGGTGTCGCAAACGACAAAATCTCTAATTGAAAAAGCTAGGCTCACGCGAAAGCCAGTTTTTGTTGTCTACAATGCCGGTGCCGGCAAATCTCAGAATACAAATAGACAGCCTGGCAAATCGTTGATTTACATGGGCAGTTTCATGGATTACAAAAACGTGGAATGCCTTGTAGATGCAATGAAAGTATTGCCCGAATTCCAGTTACATCTGCTGAGTAAAATTTCGGATTCTCGCAGAATCGAGCTAGCTTCGCGAAATGAGCAGGCTAAAGACCGCATCATTTTCCATAACGGCGTAACTGACCACGAGTATCACGAATTGCTGAGTCAGGCATTTGCCCTTGTGAGTGCTTCTAAAGATGAAGGTTTCGGAATCCCGGTTATTGAGGCAATGGAGCAGGGGACACCGGCAATCATCAGCGATATCAAAATTTTCAGAGAAATCGGAGGTCAGGCTGCAAGCTACTTCGATCCGACCAATCCGGCTGAGCTAGTCGCTCGAATTAGGGAACTTGAAGTAACTGGCGAATGGAAAGCCAAAAGCCTTCTATCAATTCAACAGTCTGCAAAATTCAATTGGGAAGCCTCTGCCGAGGCGCTTCTGAAGGGGCTGAGCGACCTTTAGGACCTACCAAGCGCCTTGGGGTTGTATGACTGAACTTTCCATCCTTCTTGACTATGCCTAAGGACGGTAAGAGATGTGTTCTCGAATCTTTCTCCGGCAAGTGGAAGATCTCCGCCGCTTACGATTCGGACAATCTTTCGAATCATGGCGCCGTGGCTAACGGCAAGTACCTTCGTGCCGCGGTACTGATTAGCCAAATGGTCGAGAAGCGACACCGCCCGCAATTTCAATTCTTCTAGACTTTCGCCGCCTGGCGGCAGCCCATCTGGAAATTTCTCTTTCCATTCAGAGTGAGTAAGCCCTTCGGCCTCACCGAAAGACCTCTCTAGCAGCATTGAATCAATCTGCACTTCAGGTATTCCGATAGTTTTCGCAATAATTTCGGCGGTATCCCGAGCGCGGGTAAGGGGAGAACTGGCAATAAAGTTCCAGTCTTCAGGACTAATGAATTTTGCTGCGGTCTCAGCTTGCAAAATGCCCGTTTTATTTAACGGAATGTCGGTAATGCCCTGAAGCCGGAAGTCGATGTTCCAATCAGTTTGCCCATGGCGAAGCAGACCAACGATGGTTTCAGTCAAGAAGTAGCCTCTCGAGAGCAAGCGATGTGTTTGCTTCTATTTTCGCAGATGCGAATTCATCTCCTTTGGTTTGGCCTAAATTTACGATTATGACTGGCTTGCCAGCTTTTGCAGCAGCACGAACAAATCTCAAACCGGAATTGACAGTCAGCGAGGTGCCGGCGACTAGAAGCGCTTCTGCGGTTTCCAATCTAGAAATTGCAAACTCTGCCCGATCTGCCGGAACGTTTTCCCCAAAAAACACCACATCTGGCTTAAGTACCCCGCCGCAATTTTCACACTGGGGTATTTGGAAATTCAATGCCGCTTCGATTTCGGCATCGCCGTCAGGAGAGAACTCGACGTTTATGTCTTTCTTTACCGACGGATTGAGGGCACTCAGCATTCGATCCATTTCGATTCTGCTGATCAACTTTTTACAGCCCATGCAGATCACTCGATCGAGTCGTCCGTGTAGGTCGACAACATTTTTTGACCCGGCCGCTTGGTGCAATCCGTCAACGTTTTGGGTTATAACGTGATCTAAAATTCCGGCACGCTCGGCATTGGCTAAGGCTCGATGTCCCGCGTTCGGTTTCGCCTCGTTGATTCGACTCCAGCCGACAAAACTTCTCGACCAATATCGAATTTGGGCTTCTTTTGAACCCATAAAGGAATCAAAAGTCATCGGGTGTCGGGCAACCCGGCCCTGACCACGGTAATCGGGTATTCCGGAATCAGTTGAAATACCGGCACCGGTAAGAACAAGGAGAGACTTGCCTAGCAACATCTCACGCGCGAAATCGAGGCTATATGCCGCGGCGGCGCTTAGTTCGGTTTCCATGACTGCTCTCTCCAACTCAGTCCAGTCTAAGTAGTGCTTAAAGAAAAGAACCCCACACGAATGCGGGGTCTTCTCTTAGCTGTCTCAAGCTACGTGTCCGAAAGGGGACTTGAACCCCTACCCCCTTGCGAGGACTAGCACCTCAAGCTAGCGCGTCTACCTAGATGCTTCACTTCTAGCCATTAGCGAGGTAGTTTTGCCGTATGGCTCAAGAACCGAGAATCGCACTTCAGCAATTTATTGCTGCCCTCGAGCGTCACTTCGAGGCCATGAGTTCAAAACACGGCAACGACGACCCAGCGGTTAGCCAGACCTACTACAAACTCGAGGATGCCTTTCTCGAATATGAAGAATCTGTGGGTGAGAAGTTCGAAGAGCTACTTCCTTTTGAACTTGCAGATGATCAGGGAGATTCAAACTGAACATTTTTCAATCGGTAATCCTTGGAATCGTGCAAGGACTAACCGAATTTCTTCCGATTTCCTCTAGCGCGCACGTGCAGATTGCTAGTCAATTACTCGGGCTTTCAGAAATGCCCAAGGCTCAGCTGACCGCATTCATTGCCACAATTCAGTTGGGCACCGAAGCCGCAGTACTCATTTATTTTTGGAAAGACATTGTCCGGATAGTGTCTGCATGGTTTGGCTCAATTACAAATCGTGGACTACTAACTGAGGAGAAGAAGCGCGATTCAAAACTTGGTTGGCTGATTATTGTGGGCAGCATTCCGGTGGTTGGCATTGGATTGGTGTTTAAGCATCAAATCGAAAACAACCTGAGAAGTCTTTGGGTAATTGCAATTTCACTAATTGTTTTTGGTCTAATACTCGGAGTAGCCGATCGTGTTGGTAAGCGCCAGAAATCAATTGACCAACTGAGCACCCGCGATGGGCTTCTCTACGGTCTTGGACAGGCTTTAGCAGTGATACCCGGTGTATCTAGATCAGGTGGAACAATATCCGTCGGTTTGCTTCTCGGCTACAGCCGTCAAGCTGCTGCTCGCTACAGTTTCCTCTTGGCTATCCCAGCCGTGGTGGCCAGTGGATTATTTGAATTTGTTTCAAGCGTTACCGATCTGCCGCCTGACCTGCTGTTAGGAACTGCGATAGCCACCGTGATTTCCTTCGGAGTCGGCTTCTCTGTAATCGTGGTTCTGCTCAAGTACCTTGCGCGTGGCTCATTCGCCCCATTTGTTTTTTGGCGCCTGATTGTTGGAATCTGGCTTTTAGCAATGCTAACTAGCGGACAATTCGTCGCCTAGTTCTGTTCGTCTCCGCCAGCGGCGTCATCTTCGAGCTTTAGGAATCTTTCAAACTCCTGGGCTAAGGCTTCGCCTTGTGCAGCCTCAGAATCAAGTGCGTCTCGAGTCGACTCGAGTTGCTCAATGTATCCGGCCATGTCTTCATCACCCTCGGCTAGTTCATCAATGCTCCGCTCCCAAGTGAAAGCTTCGTCAGCAAGTGAACCGTGATCAAACTCAACCTTCAAATAACGTTCAATCTCAATAAGCATTGAGAGAGTTGCCTTAGGTGATGGGGCATTCTGCACATAGTGTGGCACCGATGCCCAGAGAGCCATCGTTGGAATTCCGAGTTTCTCAAATGCCATACCCAAAACCGACATAATCCCGACAGGACCTTCGTAGTGACTTCTCTCTAAGTTCAACTGGGTTCGGGCCAATTCATTTTGACTCGTAGCGGTTACCGAAATGGGGCGACTGTGTGGCACGTCGGCAAGCTGGGCTCCAAGAAAAATCACTTGGTCGATTTCGGCATCAACTATGAATTCGACAATCTCGTCGGTAAAAGTCTTCCAGCGCCTGGCCGGCTCATTACCAGCCAAGAGGTAAATGTTGGCAAACTCGGGGCGTTCTGCAACAACCTCGCGGGAAGGCTTTAGCAACTCGGCGGTTGGCCAGGTGAGTTGGCGTTTTCCGTCTGGATCTAGAGTCACTAACGGACGGCTGAACTGAAAATCGTAGTATTCCTCTGGGTCCACGGCCGCGACTAACTCGACATCCAGCTGCTCGCCGATGTACTTAACCGCACTGCTAGCCGCTTCGGCGGCGTCGTGCCAACCTTCAAATGCCACCAGCAGAGTGCGGCCAGAGAAGAATGAATCAGCCAATTACACCCCTTCAGATTGCAATAAAACTCTAAGCGATGCCCAGAAGGTAAAATTCCAACATGACTAAACCTGCGGCCGTCCTTTGGGACATGGATGGCACGTTGGTCGATTCTGAGCACTACTGGCTGAGTAGCGAGCAGGAGCTGGCTTCATCGGTCGGTGCTGTCTGGACAGAGCAAGACGGCTTAAACATGATTGGCATGAGCTTGTATGACAGCTCGAGGCTTATTAAGCAAAAACTCAACCTTGAGATTTCGACACACGAAATTATCGAGCAGCTGACCAATTCGGTCATTTCAAAACTTGAAAATTCTCTGCCTTGGAGACCTGGCGCTGAACAACTACTCAGGGCTACAAAAGCCGCAGGGATTCCTACTGCTCTGGTAACTATGTCTATGCGACGCAACGCAGAAGCGATTGTTAGCCGAATGGGCTTTGATGCCTTTGATCTAATAATTGCCGGCGATGAAGTTGAACACGGAAAACCTCATCCTGAACCGTACCTAAAAGCAGCAAAAGGCCTCGGCGTCGACATTCAGCACTGTATTGCATTTGAAGACTCAATCTCTGGATTGCATTCCGCCGAGGCATCAGGCGCAATTGCAATCGGTGTTCCAAACATGGTTCAAATTCCTGAACGTGAGGGAAGAAATCTTTGGCCCACACTTGTGGGGGTAACAGTGTCAGACTTAGAAAAAATTTATCTAGAAAAACGAGCCAATTAATGAATCAAAATTTGCCAAGGGGAGTTTTTCGAGTTGGAGACCGGGTTCAACTAACCGGACCAAAAGGACGCCTGAATACGATCACCCTTGAGATTGGCGGTGCATTTGGCACGCACCGTGGTGAGTTGAAGCATGATGACATCATCGGGAAACCTGAAGGTTCTGTAATCAGTAATCACAATGGAATCGAATACTTGGCTCTTCGACCATTGCTAACCGATTTTGTTCTATCCATGCCACGTGGTGCAAACATTATTTACCCCAAGGATTCTGCACTCATCGTGACAATGGGTGACATTTTTCCTGGCGCACGAGTCGTCGAAGCGGGAGTGGGCTCTGGGGGGCTGAGCATGTATTTGCTCAGAGCTATCGGACAAACCGGCAAGTTGGATTCTTTCGAGCGACGCCCAGAGTTTGCCGAAATTGCTAAAGCAAACGTGATTACCCAAATGGGTTACGAGCCTGAAAATTGGACCATTCACATTGGCGACCTTCAAGTCAAACTTCCAGAGGTGATCAAGTCGGGTGAGGCAGATCGAGTCGTTCTCGATATGCTCGCCCCCTGGGAATGTGTTGAAGAAACGGCAGCCGCTCTAATCCCCGGTGGCTTGGTGGTGGGCTACGTAGCGACAGTGACCCAGCTCTCGAGATTCACCGAAGCCCTGCGTGATTCGGGACACTTTGCCGAACCTGAAGCTTTTGAGACCCTCTTTAGAACATGGCACCTGCAAGGCTTGGCTGTTAGACCGGATCATCGCATGATTGGACACACAGGATTCTTGGTTACCGCAAGGCGTTTGGCGCCAGGCACAATCCTGCCTAAATTCAAAGGAAAACAGAAACCAGAATTTAGCGACGAGGACATTTCGGCCTGGAATCCAGACCACCTGGGTGAACGTGCGGTCAGTGCAAAGAAGTTAAGAAAAACCATTAGAAACGCAAACTCAGCAGCAGAGGCTCGACTCGACCAGGAGTAATAGACCTAAAATGGTCAGAGTTAACCGAAAGTTGTTGTCTTGCGTAAATTTCTAGCCATTCTGGCTTCCATCGTCCTTATTCCAGCTCTTGCGGCATGTGCGCCCGCTGCGAAAAATTTCTGTGACCCATTTGTCACTGGTAAGTCAATGGATAAGCTCACGGTTTCCGAAAATTTCGGCACTAAGCCAACCATTGATTTCACCGGCCCGCTCGCGAGCAAGGCTATTGAGACAAAAATCATCAAAGAGGGCAGTGGCCCGGCAATTGTTGGAAAGCAGTACGTCCGATTCGACTATTCGATTGTTAACGGAACAACTAAAAAGAGCCTTGGACAGTCAACTTATGACTCAAGCAATGGCGAAGCTCAATTCCTTACCGGCGGAACCACGGTGGACATTTGCCATGGACTCACCGGCGTCAAAGAAGGATCGCGAGTGGCAATCTTGGTTCCAGCTGGCATGGCCACCACTACCGATACTGACCAGCTCAAGAAAACAGACTCAGTTCTGTTTGTGATCGATGTTCACAAGGTCTATTTGCAGACCACCAGCAACAACGTGCGCGCAACCGAGTCTGGAATGCCTGCAGTTGTATTTGCTCCGGATGGTACTCCGGGTGTGACAATTCCTAAAACGGCAGCACCAACAGAACTCAAGCTAAACACCTTGCTCGATGGATCCGGCGATGCGATTGCGATGGGTGACACTGTGACCTTGAACTATTCGGGCTTCCTATGGGAATCGGGCGAACTATTTGATTCTTCTTGGAAAAACGGCAAACCGGAACAATTCCAAATCACCGAAGGTGGACTAATTCAGGGCTTCGTCAAGGCTCTGGTTGGAGCCAAACTTGGCTCTAAGGTAATCGTCGTTATCCCGCCCGAGCTTGGCTACGGAGCTCAGGGAAACAACACAATTCCAGGGAATGCCACACTGGTGTTCGTAATTGAAGTACTTGGAATAGATAAGCCAACAAAATAGCAGGGGACTATGGCAAGCAGTGATTTAACGCAGATTGAGAAAGGTGATGCAGCCGAGAGGCTTCTCAACATCACCCTTGCATTACTCTCAGCGCGCCATGGACTAACCAAGGCCGAGCTTTTTCAAGCGGTAAGAGATTATCGAAATTCAATTCAAAGTGGCACCAGTGCTGAAGCTCTAGAGAAGAAATTCGATCGCGACAAAGAACTGTTGCGAGCAAATGGTATCCAGCTTGAGACATTTATTTTGGCCAGTGATGGCGACGACAATCAGCAAACCAGATATGTCATCAATCCAAGTGAATTTTCCTGGCCAAAAGGAATTCAACTAAGTAGCAAGCAACTGCAACTGTTGAACTTGGCGGCTCAGGTTTGGCGTCAGGCGTCGCTGTCTAGCGATGCAACGGCAGGTCTAGACCGATTAAGAGCTCTTGGTGTTACCAGCGACTCATCTTCAATGATTGGCTTTGCTCCGAGAATAAAGACTCATGAATCTTGCTTCATGCCGTTAACTAATGCGATTGCCGAACGCAAAGAGGTTTCATTCGACTACCGCAAACCTGGTCAAACGGAAATAACCAGACGAACAGTTCAGCCTTGGAAACTGCGCAATATCTCTGGCCAATGGCTCTTGGTGTGTTTCGATATTGACTCAAGCGATGTGCGCAACTTCATGCTCAAAAGAATCGTTGGCAAAATCAACGAAACTGGGAATTCCTTTGCCAAGGTGAGCAGTGACGCAATCGATGCGGCGGTTTCTTCGTTAGACGACCACATCGAGAGTCAGGTTGCAAAACTATCTGTGCGCCGAGACAGCATGGCCTGGTTTCACTACGAAGTGCGTTCGACCGCA
>JBEGPH010000003.1:0-34184 GCA_041181555.1 Actinomycetota bacterium
AAATGCAAACGGCGGCACACTCAGTGGATCACCGAACCTCACCGCAACTACTTCAAACGGTGTGGCAACCTTCAGCGGTCTAAAGTTTGTCGGTACACCTGGCACCAACTACTCGATCCACTTTGCAGTGGCGAGTGACACCTTGACCGCAACCGACTCGGCTAACTTCACTGTTACCCACGCCGCTGCCGCACAGGTTGTGATTGTGCAGCAGCCAATTGGTGGCAACGCGGTTCGCTCACCACTAACCGTGCAGCCGATTGTTGAAATTCAAGACCAGTACGGCAATACCGTTACTACCGGCGCAGATTCAACTCGCGTGGTCACGGTTAACATCCACAGCGACGGCGGAACCGGTCGCGGAGATCTTTCAACTGGCCAGCAAACTGTTACTGCAGTTAGCGGTCGCGCAACTTTCACCAACGTGATTTTGTCTGACGCTGTAATCAACAACAACTACACCCTCGATTTCACTGCTTCTCTCGGTGGCACTGTGACCACTTCTGCAGCATCGTCAGCACTCCAGGTTGTTCACGCTGCAGCATCGCAGATTGGTATTGCTCGACAGGCGAGTGGTGCAGCTTCTGGATCGGTATTCACCACCACACCGAATGTTTCGGTGCGCGATGCCGAAGGCAACGTGGTTGTTGATGGCGCAGGATCGACCGCGCAGATTCGCGTAAGTGTTTCAACCGGCGGAACCCTGATTGGTACCACTACCGTGACCGCAGTCAACGGTGTTGCTCGATTCACCGACCTCGGACTCTCGGGGCTTGTCGGCACTTACACACTTACATATGAAGGTGTTGGTCTTGGCTTCAGCACGGTAACCCAGAGCATCACCCTCACCTTCGGTGCGGCTGATCACCTAGGAATTTCGACCCAGCCGGTCGGTGGCCACGCCACTGGCGCTGCCTTCACCACGGCTCCGGTGGTCTCGATTTACGACGCCGCCGGCAACCTGGTTGGCGACTCAACCCTCGTAGTGACCGCCAGTGTTGCCAGCGGTGATGGCCAGGCCACATTGAGCTCAGCCACCAAGGCAGCGGTTGCCGGTGTGGCTAGCTTCTCGGCCTTGCGCCTTGTGGGTACGCCGGGTCAGGTTTACTCATTGAGTTTCGCGGCCAGTGGCTTGACCGCAGTTACCTCAACCGGATTCAGTGTGACTCACGCTCCGGCTAGCCAGCTGGTTTGGGTGACCCAGCCGCTCGGTGGCAACATGACCGGCAATGATCTCGCCGGTCAGCCGGTGCTGCAACTCAAAGACCAGTACGGCAACATCGTTACCTCAGATAACTCGAGCGTAATTACCGCACACATCGCATCGGGTGCGGGTGGAACCATCAGCAACGTAACCGCAACCGCGGTTGCCGGTGTGGTCAGCTTCAGCCACTTGCAGATTGTTGGTACCCCTGGTGTTGCATACAAGTTCAACTTCACTACTGCGTCGCTCACCTCAGCCGACTCGAATGCAATTACCGTAACCAACAACGTTGCCTCTCAAATTGTTCTAGCCACATCTGCGGCTGGCTCTCGTGCAGGTGTTGCGTTCACCACACAACCTTCGATCACAATCAAGGACAGCTACGGCAACGTGGTGCAGACCGGTACCGGAAGTGGAGCCACTGTTACCGCAAGTATCTCTGCCGGTGGCGCGCTCGTTGGTTCTGCAACAATTTCTGCCTCACAAGGTATCGCAACATTTAGCAACCTAGGTGTTGGTGCGCTAAACGGCACTTATACAATTACTTACACAGCAACTTTGCCGGCGAGTGTAACCGCGACTCAGTCAGTTACCGTTACTTACGGAAACGCGGATCACCTTGTGATGACCACTCAGCCGGTTGGGGGCAAGACTGGCGACAACCTAGCGACACAACCGGTAGTTACCGTGGTCGACATCTACGGCAACCGCGTGGAGAATTCTTCAGCCGTAGTTACCGCTGCGCTATCCACTACAACTGCGGGCGACGTGGTCACCGGAACATCGGCAACCGCGGTAAACGGTATTGCCACCTTCACCACACTGAACGTGCGCACACTTCCTGGTTCACGCACTTTGACATTTACCTCGAGTCCGCTAACTGCCGTGACTTCGGCATCGTTCTCGATTGTTCACGCCGACGCGGCTAAGTTGGTAATCACCACCCAGCCTGTCGGTGGCAATGCAACCGGTGAGCGTTTGTCTACCCAGCCGGTGATTGAGGTTCGCGACCGATTCGACAACGTGGCGACCTCGAACACCGACACCGTTACCGTGGCGATCAGTAATGGTGTTGGTGGCAGCCTAAGTACCAGTCGCGTGGCGGGGGAGAGCTCGATCGCGGCAGTTGCCGGTGTGGCCAGCTTCGGTAACATCCGCTTGGTCGGCACCCCGGGTACCGCCTACACATTGACCTTCAGCAGTGGAGCGCTCACCGCTGCCGTGGCCAACCCGCTTTCGGTTACCTACAGTTCTGCTTACCAGCTGGCAATCACCACTCAGCCGGTGGCCAACAAGACCGCAGTCGCTTTCACCACTCAACCGGTGATTCAGGTGCTCGACTACTACGGAAACCTCGTGGCCAACGACAACTCCACTCAGGTAACTGCCGCGATAAGTAGCGGTGCAAACGGCACACTTACCGGCACTCAAACCGTAACCGCAGCAAGCGGTGTCGTTACGTTCAGCGGACTTGCTCTCACCGGCACGCCTGGCGTGAACTACAAGTTGACCTTCAGTTCTTCGCCACTTGTTGCCGTGACTTCGCAGAATGTTTCTGTAGTTGCCGGTGATCCGACTCACTTGAGAATTTCACTCCAGCCGGTTGGTGCGGTTACCGGTAAGAACCTTGCCACTCAGCCGGTGGTTGAGGTGCTCGACTACTTCAACAACGTTGTTCTTGCCGATAACAGCACAATGGTTTCGGTTGCAATTGCATCAGGTGCCAACGGTTCGGTATCTGGCGGCACCACCGCAACCGCGGTGAACGGTGTTGCCACATTCGCCGGATTGAAATTGACCGGTACTCCGATGTTGGATTACACACTGGTCTTCTCGTCTGGCGCGCTTGCCACCGATACCTCGAGTGCGTTGCATGTTACTCACGATGCTGCAACTTCTTTGGTCTGGGTAAACCAGCCAGTGGGTGGAGCAACTGGAGACGACCTACCTACTCAGCCACGACTCAAGTTGGTTGACCAGTATGGCAACATTGCCACCAGCAACAACAGCACTCAAGTTACGGTTTCGATTGCGAGTGGTACCAACGGAAGTCTTTCGGGTGGCACCACGGCAACCGCGTCTGCCGGTTACGTGCAGTTCAGCGGATTGATTTTGATAGGTACCCCAGGTACTCAGTACACCTTTACCTTTGCGTCAACCGGTATCGCTAGCGCAACCTCGACCAACGTTTCGATAACCCACAACGTACCGAGCCGACTAGTGGTCTTGACCCAGCCAATTGGTGCGCTCAGCGGACAGGATCTCGGCACCCAGCCGCTGATTGAAGTTCGCGACGCCTACGGAAACCGCGCCACCAGCGACCAGTCGACCACTGTTTCGGCCTCGATTGCCAGCGGTGCTGGCGGCTCTACCTTGGGTAGCACCTTGGCCACTGCGGTCGACGGCCGCGTTCAGTTCGCGGGCCTAAAGGCCAGTGGAACACCGGGAGTTAGCTACCAGCTGCGCTTTAGCTCTGGCTCACTCACCGCAGCTACCTCGGCCGGATTCACCCTGAGCAAGGTGGCCGACATAAGCCTGAGCTACCCGGAGAGCTCATTCGTACTCAACCAGTTGGTCACCCCAACCATCACCAACGATGGTCCTGGCGTGCCGGTTTACTCAACCGCATCGGCTACCTCGATCTGTACGCTCAACACCTCGACCGGTGTGGCCACGATCAAGGGCGTGGGTGACTGTGTCATCACCATGACTGTGCCATCGACCACTTATTACATCGGCACCAACGTAACCAGCACCTTCCGAATTATTCGCGCAACTCAGGCGACACTCTCGTTGACCAACGCAAGTAGCGTCAACTACCTATCGACCTTGACCGTCAGTTCGACCGGTGGTTCTGGTACCGGAGCGGTTACCTACTTCGCCAACGGCGACTGTCGTTTGGTTGGCACCATTTTGGTTCCGAACAATGCCGGTGTAAATGCATGTACCGTCATCGCATCAAAGGCTGGCGATGCAAACTTCCTACCAACCACAAGTGCACCGATGGACATCACGGTCAACCAAATTGCTCAGGCAACCTTGCGTTTGGTCAACTTCAGCACAATGTCGGCTGGCACCATGGATCTGGTAACCGCTGGTGGTTCTGGAAGCGGTGCGATCTCTTACACCGCTACCGGTACCGCAACCTGTTCTGTTGTAAACAACCAGTTGGTTGCAGCACAAGCCGGTACCTGTAACGTGATTGCAACCAAGGCTTCATCTACCAACTACCTGGCAACCACAAGTGCGACTCAGGTAGTTACCGTAAACAAACTCGACC
This sequence comes from Actinomycetota bacterium, assembly GCA_041181555.1. Lineage (GTDB taxonomy): Bacteria > Actinomycetota > Actinomycetes > Actinomycetales > Microbacteriaceae > Rhodoluna. The sequence goes on from JBEGPH010000003.1 coordinate 4,485, forward strand.
AGGTTGTTCGCTTCACCTCAACCTTGCCGATGTACCCAACTGTTAGTGGCAGTTACGATGTTGCGGCCACCGCAACCAGTGGACTCGCTGTCACGTATTCGATCACCACCGGTTTGAACACCACATGTAGGTTCGACGCCACCACGCCGACCAAGGTGCTGTTCTTATCGGTGGGTACTTGTGTTATCCGCGCGACCCAAGCGGGTAACGGCACCTACAACTCCGACTACACCACCCAGAGTGTTGACGTCGGAGCGCTGAACCAGTCGATTACCTTCCCGGCAATTGCCGACAAGAACTTCGGTGCGTCTGCGTTTATGTTGAATGCCACCAGCAACTCGGGTCTGCCGGTGAGCTACAGCCTGGGATCGGGTACCACCAACACCGCATGTAGCGTGACCAGCACCGGTTTGGTTTCCGTTCTTGCCGCCGGTATCTGTGAGATCAAGGCCGACCAGGCTGCGAGCCAGAACTACAACGCTGCCTCGACCGTGACCCAGTACTTCACCATCACCGCGGTACAGGCCGGAGCTCCGCACCTCTACTCACTATCCGGTGGTGTGCGTTCTGTGACCGCATCGTTCACCGCACCTTCTTACACCGGTGGTTCGGCAATTGCTGGTTACTCACTCGTGGCTACCGGTAGCGACGGTTCGGTATTTACCAACCAGGCTTGTGCCGCAAATGCAAGTCCGTTGGCTTGTACCATCCTCGGTGTTGCACCAACTCCTGGCGTGAACTACACCGTAAAGGTAGCTGCGATTACCGCAGCCGGTATCGGTGTCTACTCGCCGGTATCTGCACTGTTGGTTGCACCTACCGATGAGCCTTCTTCGGTTACAAACTTGGTTGCGGTGCAGAACAACACGAGCGTAAACATTTCGTGGACTCAGCCAATCGCAATCAATGGAACCTTCGATGGCTACGACGTTTACGTCACTCCGCGTGGAAGTCAGTTTGCTTTGTCACCTGACATTCACCTAAGCAACCTCACCGACACCACCACAACTCTGAATAACTTGTCACCTGCATCACTGCGCCGACTTGCCGTGGCTAAGACAATTCGATTCGGACGTGCAGCTATTACTTCTAATCCAAATGGTGGATCTTCAACCGGCTACGACATTAAGGTTGTTACTTCTTCTACTGCTAACGGCACTCAAAGTACTGCCACTACCGAAGGTGCAACTATTCAGGGCACCGCGGCCGGCGCACCAAACCAAGTGACCACAACATTGGTTGGCAGCGACCTCTTGATTACTTGGGCACAGCCGCTATTCGATGGTGGTAATCCAGTGACCGGTTACACCGTTTCGATTAACGGCACTGCCGTATGTACTGCGATTAGTGCAACCAACTGCACCAAGCTCGCGATTGTCTCGACTCAGCTCAACACAATCTCTGTTGTTGCCATCAATGCCAACGGAAGTTCGAGCCCGGCAACCGCAACTTACGGAACGGTACCGCCACCTCCGGCTGCACCTCCTGCTCCGCCGGCTCCTTCGGCTAGCCCGTCGGCTTCACCTTCTGCGTCGCCGTCAGCTTCGCCGTCGGCTAGCCCGTCGGCCTCGCCATCGAGCTCGCCAAGTGCAACGAAGTCTCCTTCTCCTTCGGCATCGCCAAGTGCTTCGAAGTCTCCTTCTCCTTCGGCTACCCCGGCGCCGTCGGCAACTCCGACAACTTCGCCTTCATCTTCTCCTTCGGCTGTGCCACAGCCAACAGTTTTGCCACCAGCAATCGACCCTGGAATCAAGATTCCAGCGATCGTTCCTGGTGAGCCAGTAGCCAATCCAGCAATCGGCGCAACGGGTGACGACTCAGCCCCACCAGCTCCGTTTGACCCGCTCGACACACCTCAGGGTGTCGTCGCATTGACCCAAACTACGGGCAATGTCGCGGCGATTGCTGGATCGGTAGCGGCAGCAGCAGCTGCCGCAGCCGGAGCAGCCGCAGCGGCTGCAGCCGGTGGAGCGGCCGCCGCCGGTGCGTCGGCCGGTGCTGGAGCTGCCGGCGGTAATGCCGCCGGCGGCTCTGGCTCATCCGGTGGAGGTTCAATCGCCAACATCGATGCCGCGCACGAAGAGTACGAATTGCGTCGTCGTGGTCGCGGTGATCGCTGGAGAATTTGGCGTCGACGCTTCTGGAACTTCTTCGACAAGCCTTCGCTTGCGATGATTCACTGGTTGGCGAAATACTCACCACTGTTTACTCGAATTGCTGAAGATGCCGCTTATCTGCGTGCCGCACTTGGTTCGCTTTCATTGCTTCCGATGATTGCGTCTGCTGTGCTTGCGGTACTTGCACTGTTCATTAACAGCGGAGCACACGTTCCTCCGGTTTGGCAGATTTTCTTGGCAATCAGCATCATCGGAATCTTCGATACGCTCGCCGGACTAGTCGGTACTGCAGTATTCGTTATTGGATCACTAATGGTTGGCGCCGGAACCGAACTCAACGATGTTCGAATGCTCCTAGGTGTTGTGATTGTCGGTTACGGTCCGGCGCTTTTGGCCAATGCATTCCGTGCCTTCCGCAAGATTCCGGAGAGCAATACCAACTACGCCTGGGAGCGTTTGGTAGACCTCGGCGTGCTTCCATTCATGGGTGGATGGGTTACCGCGAGCATGATTGCTACTCTTCCTGCCCTCGCCGGATCAACTCTTGCGGTTGCCAACCACGTCAATGACTTCGCAATCGCAGTTGCCATCGCCATCGCTATTCGCGTGTTTGCCGAAGAGGGAGTAGCACGTTACTTCCCAGACCGCCTAAACACCTTGCACCCAACCGAGGTCACCGACAGCCACAAGTCCCAGCGCTGGATTTCAGTCGTGCTGCGCCTCGGCATCTTTATCTTTGTTACCGCGGCCCTGATGGGTAACGACTGGCGTACCTGGGTTGGTTCAGCGCTTTTCGTAGCTCCGACCATCATCGGTTGGTACCGCGAGAAGTTCCCGAACGTGCCTTGGTTGTGGCGTGTGCTACCAAACGGTGTGCCTGGTTTGGCACTCACACTCGTGGTCGCCTCGCTCACCACCCAGTCGATTGCGGCAATCTTCGGCGCGACTCCAGATCTACCGCTGTGGTCATTCGCCTTGCTACCTATTCCGATGTTGATTCTCAGCGTGCTGCACATGGTCGGTCGCCACGGTCTGCCTGATGAAGTGCGTTGGATTCGTCGTCCTGGCTTAGTCTGGTTGTATCGCATCGGTGGAATCGTGATGCTTCTAATAACCATGAAACTTGCTGGAGTAATTTAGTGCCGAAGAAAAAGAGTCAGCGTAATTCGCGCGCGGTAATCGTTGAACCGAGTAAGCCGGTGAAGCCTTGGGTTCGCTGGTCGGCAATCATCGTAATTTTCGCATTGCTGTTTTCAATAATGTTGGCTGCCATGACATCTGCTCCGGCTAAAGCGACGACTCCTTCTGTTAGCCCAAGTGTTTGCAAGCCAATCGACACCGACAACGATGGTATTCAAAATAACTCTGACGCCGATATCGATGGCGATGGAATTGTGAACGGCCGCGATGAAGACATCGATGGCGATGGTGTGGCTAATGCGCAAGATAACGACCCGGCTGCGACCAACTGCGAAAAGTCGACCACTCCGCCAAGGCTCAATGAAGATTTGACGGTTGACGGCAAGCCAAAGAACAATGGCATCGCCTGGCAGTGGATTGTTGGCGTTCTTGCCATCGGTTTTGGTTACCTCACATTACGTCAGGTTCGTCGCCGTAGGTAAATTTTTGCCACAATAAAACCATGGCCAGGCTGCTTATCAATCACGGACTCGGAAACCTCCGATATCCGGATCACTGGCAGCGACACCTGGCTACCGCGGCCCGCAAGGCCGGTCACGTGGTGGCATACCCGCAGTTTCCTTCGCCAGAAAAGCCGGTCACTCAGGATTGGCAAAACCTATTGGTTACTGAAGCAGCGCTCTTGGCCGAGGTGGGCGAATCGGCCGGCGAGCTGCTTTTCGTGGGCCATTCGCTTGGCTCACTCAACTTCTTATATGCAGCGCAAACCGGTGTTTTGCCGGTGGTCTTTGATCGGGTACTTTTGGTGGCGCCGGCCGATCCAAACCTGCTGCCGGATCTAGAAATCGAACGGCTCGACCCGTCAAAGCTGGATTTGAGTGGGGTAGCGAAGCGCGTGCAAATCTTGGCCAGCGATGATGACCAGTGGATTCCTCGGGGGATTCAGACCACTTTCGGCGACCCCTTGGGTATCGAGCCGGTGGTTATTCCGGGAGCCAAGCACCTATCACTCAATGATGGCTGGGGTTACTGGCAGGGCGTTATCGATTGGGTGGAAAACCCTAGCGCCGACCTCTCCAAACGTTAGCCGCTGGTTAGGCTGGCAAGATGAGGATTTTACTTATCGGAGCCGGAGGCGTTGGCGAGGCAATCGTCAAGCTCGCAGTAACTCGTCACTTTTACGAACAAATAATTGTTGCTGATTACGATTTGGCTCGAGCCGAAAACGTGGTGGCCTACGTAAACGATTCGCGATTTGCCGCGACTCAGATTGACGCCGGCAACGCAGCAAACATCGTTGAACTTTGTCGCAAGCACAACATCACCCACATTCTCAATGCGGTTGAGCCAAAATTTGTCCCGACAATTTTCTCCGCTGCATTCACAGCCGGTGCAAACTACATGGATATGGCGATGAGTCTCTCAGAAGCACATGAGACAGATCCATTCCACCAGCCGGGTATCAAACTTGGTGATGCACAATACGCGGTTCACGAACAGTGGGAACGGGCCGGCAAACTTGCACTGGTTGGAATGGGTGTCGAGCCAGGTCTCTCCAACGTTTTTGCGCGATACGCGCAGGATTACCTGTTTAGCGAAATCGATGAGGTTTCTGTAAAAGACGGCAGCAACCTCGTGGTGCGCAACGAAGCGGGCGAAGAAATCTTTGCACCATCGTTTTCTATTTGGACCACCATCGAAGAGTGTTTGAACCCACCACTAATGTGGAGCGAAGCAAAAGGCTTCTACACAACCCAGCCGTTTAGCGAGCCAGAGATTTTCGAGTTTCCGGAGGGAATCGGATCTGTCGAGTGCGTAAACGTGGAACACGAAGAAGTGGCAATGCTGCCGCGCACCATTCGTGCGAAAAAGTTCAGCTTCAAATACGGGCTCGGTCGTGACTTTATTCAGGTTTTGAAGACCTTAAACCAGCTCGGACTCGACCGAACCAAACCAACCCGAGTGCGTTCGGCACAGGGTCCGGTAGATGTCTCGCCGCGCGATGTGGTTGCCGCTGTGCTGCCGAATCCCGCGTCAATTGGGCCATTCATGACCGGTAAGACCTGCGCGGGAGTGCTGGTTACCGGTAAAGACAAGGACGGCCGCGAACGCGCAACCTACCTTTACAACGTGGTCGACAACGAATGGTCAATGGCGAACTACCAATCTCAGTGTGTGGTTTGGCAGACAGCATTTAACCCGCTCATTGCACTTGAGTTGATGGCGGAGGGGATTTGGCGCGGTGCCGGAGTGCTTGGCCCAGAGTGCTTTGACCCAAAGCCGTTTTTAGATTTGATGTCAGCATCCACCGGTTACCAGGTGGAATGGAAAACGCAGGAGCGCCTAAGTGCTGCGCCCCTGCGTAATCCGTAAAAAACTTCTAGTGAGTAGAAGGATCCTGCTCAACTTCGCTGCGGTCGCCTGACCACAAGGTGTGGAAGCTTCCCGGTAGGTCTACACGCTTGTAAGTGTGTGCACCAAAGAAGTCACGCTGACCCTGAACCAGTGCAGCCGGTAGTCGTGGTGAACGAAGACCGTCGTAGTAGCTCAGTGAAGATGCAAACGCAGGCACTGGAATTCCAGCAAGTGATGAGTGCGCTACAACCTGACGCCATGATGCAACTGACTTAGCAACTGCTTCCTTGAAGTACGGGTCGAAAATCAAACTCTCTAGGTTTGCATTCTTGTCGTATGCATCAGCAATGCGGTTTAGGAACTGCGCGCGAATGATGCAGCCACCGCGCCAGATCTTTGAAACTGCACCGAGGTTGATGTTCCAACCGTATTCCTTGGCACCGGCACGAATTGCGTCGAAGCCCTGTGCGTATGCAACAAGCTTTGATGCGTAAAGTGCACGACGAACATCTTCTACGAACGCCGCCTTGTCGGTGACGTTCCACTTGGTGGCGTCGGCTGGCAATCCTGAAACTGCCTTTCGCTGTGCGTCCTGTGATGAAAGCGAACGAGCGAATACCGCTTCGGCAATTCCAGAAACTGGAGTACCAAGGTTTAGTGCGGTCTGTACCGTCCAAACACCGGTGCCCTTTGAGCCGGCCTGGTCGAGAATGACATCAACCAGTGGCTTGCCAGTCTTGGCATCGACCTGCTTGAGCACCTCTGCGGTGATCTCGATTAGGAAGCTCTCGAGCTCGCCCTTGTTCCAGTCCTCAAGGATGGCCGCAATCTCAGCAGGAGAGTATCCGCCAGCTTGGCGAAGGATGTCGTAGGCCTCAGCAATTAGCTGCATGTCGGCGTACTCGATGCCGTTGTGGATCATCTTGACGAAGTGACCAGCGCCATCGGTGCCCACGTGAGTGACACATGGCTCGCCTTCGGCAACCGCCGCAATTGAAGCAAGGATTGGGCCGAGAGTCTTGTAAGCCTCTGCGGTACCACCCGGCATGATCGAAGGACCCTTAAGAGCACCTTCTTCACCGCCCGAGATTCCTGCGCCGACAAAGTTAATGCCCTTGGCACTAACTTCTTTTTCGCGACGAATGGTGTCGGTGAAAAGTGCGTTTCCACCATCAACGATGATGTCACCTGGCTCGAAGCGCTCGGCAAGCTGTGAGATAACAGCGTCGGTTCCTTTACCGGCCTGCACCATGATGATCGCAGTGCGTGGCTTTGCCAGTGAAGCAACAAAGTCGTCGATGGTTTCACTTGCGATGAAACCTGCCTCCGGGTGCTCACTCATAAGCAAGTTGGTGCGCTCAACCGAACGGTTGTAGATAGCCACGGTGTTGCCCTCGCGGCTAGCCAAGTTGCGGGCGAGGTTTGAACCCATTACTGCGAGTCCAACTACTCCGATGTTTGCTTTAGTCATTGATTTTCCTTTACGCCTGAAGCCATGCGGTTGCATTAGCCGGGAGTTTTCCATCAACTAGCGGAGTCGAAGATGAAAGTAGTTTTCCTGCAGGAAGCTTTACTGGCTTGCTGCCGAAGTTTGTGATTGATTGCCAACCGTTTGGTCGTGCAAAGTGGACGACCTTGGAGAAAAGCCCGTGACCAATCCACTGGATTTCTTCCTTGGTTTGCAATTTCTTGCGAAGTGACATGATCTCGCGGTAGAACTCAAGCACGCTGCCCTTCTTGCCATCTTCGGCTTCGACAGAGTACTTACCGAACCACTCAGGCATTGGCAAGTGCGATCCACCAGTACCGAAACCAAACGAAGAACCGGTGGTCTTCCATGGCAGCGGCACGCGGCAACCATCGCGGCTTAGGCCGAGTTCTGGATTGCGGAAGAACTGCGGGTCTTGCATGTCTTCTGGCTTTAGGTCTAACACTTCAGGAAGGCCAAGCTCTTCACCCTGGTAGAGGTAGGTGCTACCCGGCAAAGCCAGCAGCAACATGGTGATTGCCTTGGCACGCTCGGTGCCGAGGGTTAGGTCTACTCCCGGGTTTAGGCGGTTGTCTTTGTACCAGGCACCGAAGTCGCTCACCTTTGGCAAGCCGTATCGGGTAACGTGGCGAATTACGTCGTGGTTTGAAAGCACCCAGGTTGTAGAACTTCCAGACTTAGCCGCAGACTCTAAACTCTGGGCGGCAAACTTGCGAACCTTCCGAGGGTTCCAACCCGCAAAAGCCATGATGAAGTTGAAGCACTGTCCGAGTTCTTCTTCGCTGGCGTAAGGAGCCTGACGATTAGCGTGAACCCACGCTTCGGCTACACCCATGCGAGGTGGATCGTACTCATTGAAAATCTGACGCCACTCTTTGTAAACCTCGTGTACTGCATCGCGGTCGAATAGGTCGTCGGTGCCGTCATCCTTCATCACCTTGATGTCATATGAAGAACGCTCAGGTAGGTGACCGTTGGCCAAGTTCTTTACTAGCGCGTGCGCTACGTCGATGCGATAGCCATCAACACCGCGGTCCGCCCAGAACTTAATAGTCTTTCGGAATTCCGCGCGAACTTCCTCGTTGTCCCAGTTGAAGTCAGGCTGCTCAGAAGCAAATAGGTGCATGTACCACTGGCCAGGCTTGCCATCTGGCTCGGTAATGCGAGTCCATCCGGTTGGGCCAAAGTGGCTAGAAAGTTCTGATGGTCGGATCTCGCCGTGCTCGCCCTTGCCGTCGCGGAAGATGTAGCGGTTGCGCTCGGGCGAACCCGGTGCTGCCCTTAGCGCTTCTTGGAACCACTTGTGACCTGAACCCGAGTGGTTAGGCACGATGTCGATGATTACGCGAATGCCAACCTTGTGCAGTTCATCGAGAACCTGATCGAACTCAGCGAGTGTGCCGATGCGAGGGTCGATGTCGCGGTAGTCGTCAACGTCATAGCCACCGTCGGCTAGCGCAGATGGATAAAAAGGAGAGAACCAGACGGCATCGATGCCGAGGCTCTTTAGGTAAGGCACGCGATCGAGCACACCCTTTAGGTCACCGATGCCATCGCCGTTGCCGTCGGCAAAGCTGCGCGGGTAAATCTGGTAGATGACGGCTTGACGCCACCAGTCGGCTGGTCCCTTTAGGAAGGTGTACTCAGACATGTTTATCTCACTTTTTAGGAGTGCGGATTTGGATTTAGCCCTCGACGATGAGGCGCTAATTCAAGATTACCGCCTCGGTTGGGTAGTCTTTTCCGTATGAGCGCTAACAATCTCGCCGGAAAATCAGTCTTTATTTCGGGTTCATCCCGAGGTATCGGAGCGGCTACCGTCAAGCTTTTTGCCGAGGCAGGAGCCCGCGTGGCCATTAACTACCGCGATAAAGAGGTACGTGCCCAGAAGGTAGCCGAGGAGATTCGCGCTCGCGGAGGCGAAGCCATTGTTTTGAAGGCCGACCTCACCGACTACCAGACTGTTAGCGATGCCCGCGACGCCATCAAGGACGCCTACGGCCACCTCGACTTTTTAGTGCTGAACGCCTCTGGCGGCATGGAGGTTGGCAAGGGCGAGGACTACGCCACCCGCCTAAACGTCGATGCTCAGGTGAACCTGGTTGAGACCATGCTGCCGCTGTTGCACGAAGGATCGCGAATCGTTTTTGTCACCAGCCACCAGGCACACTTTATTCACCAGGCTCCGACCATGCCCGAGTATCTTCCGGTTGCGCTCAGCAAGCGTGCCGGTGAGGACGCACTTCGCGCCAAGATTCCTGCACTCAAAGAAAAGGGCATCGAGTTTGTCGTGGTCTCTGGCGACATGATCGAGGGCACTGTCACCGCAACACTTTTGGATCGAGTAAATCCAGGGGCAATCGAGTCTCGTAAGGCTGCCGTAGGCAAGCTCTACAACGTTGAGGAATTTGCCGTAGAAATTTTCAAGGCAGCCAACGCACCGGTGCCGGCCAACAACACTGTCTTGATTGGCGATACTGGTTGGTTTGAAAACCAATGATTCGCTGGATCTCCACCACGGAAAAATCTCCGTGGGTAGAAAAGGATTCTCCAAGTTTTACAGCTGCCCAAGGTATGCCAAGTGTCTTTGTTGACACCTCAAAAACTCAGCAGACCGTCGAGGGCTTTGGTGGCTCTTTCAACGAATACGGGTGGCTTGCGCTAAAGCAACTTTCTGCAGAAGATTTTGACGCAGTTATGCGCGACCTGTTCTTACCAGGCGCTGGACTAAATCTTGGGCTTTGCCGTATGCCGGTAGGTGCGAATGATTTTTCGCGCGACTGGTATTCCTATGACGAGGTCGATGGAGACTTCGCACTAGAGCACTTCTCGATTGCTAACGACGAAGAAACATTGATTCCCTTCATCAACGAGGCAAAGAAGTACCAACCCAACTTGGCTATTTGGGCATCGCCCTGGAGTCCGCCTACTTGGATGAAGATCAATAAGCACTATGCGGGCGCAATGCCTAACCCAGCCTTCAACACCGGGGCCGCGACCAACGGCTTGCGCGAAGATCAGGTGCAAACCGAGGGTGTAGATAACTTCATCCTGGAAGATGCATATCTGGATGTCTATGCGCGCTATTTCGGCAAATTCATCGATGCATATCGCGCTCAAGGCATTGAAATCTCTATGGTGATGCCGCAAAACGAATTCAATTCGCCTCAGGTTTTTCCGAGCTGTATCTGGACGCCAGCTGGTTTAGCCAAGTTCATAAAGCACCTTGGCCCTGAAATGGAAAAGCGTGGTGTTGAGATTTTCTTTGGCACACAAGAGCGCCCAGACGAAAACATGACCCTAAGTGTGATCGCAGATCCTGAAGCCGGTAAATACATAAAAGGTGTGGGCGTGCAGTGGGGCGGCAAGGAAGCCACTCGTTACATCCATCGCGCATTACCTGAACTTCGCATTTATCAATCAGAACAACAGTGCGGCGATGGTAAGAACGACTGGCGTTTTGCTCGTCACGCTTGGCACCTAATGAGGCATTACTTTGAGAACGGCGCCACTGGTTACATGTATTGGAACATGGCCCTTGAAGAAGGCGGAGTTAGTCGCTGGGGTTGGTCGCAGAATTCATTCGTCGTGGTTGATCCGAAAACCAAAAAATATCGTTACTCACACGAGTATCAGTTGTTTAGGCACGTCTCACACTTTGTGCAGCCGGGTGCAAAATTCGTTTCGACATTTAGTTGGAACGGATACGAGCAGCAGATTGCTTTCAAGAATCCAGACGGATCACTCGTGCTCGTTGTGCAAAACGACACAAGCCATGAAATGGATTACAACGTGATGATCGACGGAAAATCCCTCAACGTCACTTTGCCGGCAGATTCGTTCAATACCTTTGTATTGAATTAGTCAGACCAAACCAGTTGTTGGTCTTCGAGCTTGGCAAACTTCAATAGGTGACGGCCAAGAACATCCTGGGCACGCTCAAGGGCATCCTGGGTTTCGGCCTGAGCTGAAAGCAAGACGGACTTTTCGTTCACGCTCACGGTGCCGGTAGCACCAAAACCGAAGGTTACGGTGGTTAATCCGGCGTCATCGGTTAATGTGACGGCTTTGTGAGAAATGTGAGAGACCAACTGTTTCGCATAACGTTCCGGACGATCAATTTCCAGCGCCGCGCAAGAATTCAACATCTATTGAGCCTATAGACTTTTGACACATATTTATCGATGGAGATCAAATGTCAGCCCTAACCCCAAAGCCAGAGCACAAATTCACCTTCGGTCTGTGGACTGTTGGATACAACGGAGCTGACCCATTCGGTGGGCCAACTCGTGCCAACCTCGATGTAGTTGACGTAGTCGAGAATCTTGCCAAGCTTGGCGCTTACGGACTAACCCTTCACGACGACGACCTCTTTGCCTTTGGCAGCACCGATGCAGAGCGTCGCAACCAGATCGATCGCCTCAAGAAGGCTGCAGATGCCACCGGCATCAAGGTGCCGATGATCACCACAAATCTTTTTAGCCACCCGGTATTCAAAGACGGCGGATTCACCTCAAACGATCGCGACGTTCGCCGCTTTGCTCTTCGCAAGGTGCTTCGCAACCTCGACCTCGCGGCAGAACTAGGCGCGCACACCTTTGTTATGTGGGGCGGACGCGAAGGCGCAGAGTACGACGCCGCGAAAGACATTCGCGCAGCGCTAGACCGCTACCGCGAAGCAGTAAACCTACTTGCCGACTATGTAACCGAAAAGGGATACGGCATTAAGTTTGCAATCGAACCAAAGCCAAACGAACCACGCGGCGACATCTTGCTTCCAACTGTTGGTCACGCACTTGCGTTCATCGAAACACTTGATCGACCAGAGCTCGTGGGACTTAACCCAGAAACCGGTCACGAGCAGATGGCTGGTTTGAACTTCACCGCCGGAATCGCGCAGGCGCTTGATGCGGGCAAGCTATTCCACATCGACCTAAACGGACAGCGCGGAATTAAGTACGACCAAGATCTAGTGTTCGGACACGGCGATCTTGCCAATGCATTCTCACTGGTTCACCTGCTCGAATTCGGTAACGACGGCAAGCACACCTACGACGGACCACGTCACTTCGACTACAAGCCTTCACGCACCGAAGACATTAAGGGCGTTTGGGCATCAGCCGCGGCCAACATGCGCATGTACCTCCTACTCAAGGAGCGCGCTCAGGCTTTCCAGAACGATCCAGAAGTTCAGGCTGCTCTCAAGGCGGCCCGAGTAGACGAGTTAAGCAAGAGCACATTGAACCCTGGCGAAACCGCCGCGGATCTGCTCGCTTCAGACTCATCATTCGATCCAGGTACCTACTACAACGGCAAGGGCTTCAACTTCGTTCACCTCAACCAGTTGGCTATGGAACACCTCATGGGAGCCCGCCACTAATGACCGACCTAGTCGTTGGCATCGACTCATCGACCCAGAGCTGCAAGGTTTTGGTTTGCGATGCCACGACTCTCGAGGTCGTTCGCGAGGCCAAGACCTCACACCCTGATGGCACCGAGGTGGACCCAGAACTTTGGTGGACTGCCCTGAAGGCCTCTATCCAGCAGGCCGGCGGGCTTGCCGGAGTGAAGGCACTCAGCGTAGGTGGTCAGCAGCACGGACTGGTGGCACTCAACAAAGATGGCCGTGTGGTGCGCAAGGCACTGCTATGGAACGACACCCGAAGTGCCGACCAAGCCAATCAGCTAATCGAAAAATTCGGTAAGAAGTTTCTAACCGAACACACCGGCTCGGTGCCTGTGGCTTCATTTACCGCAACCAAGTTGCTGTGGGTTTCACAGAACGAACCGCAACTTGCCGAGACAATCGCAGCAGTGTGTTTGCCACACGATTACCTAACTTGGCGGCTAGCGGGTTACGGACCAGATGGTGAATCGGAATTTGGTCCGCAACTTGATCAGTTGATTACCGATCGCAGCGATGCATCTGGCACCGGATACTTTAACGGAACCAGCAATCAATACGTGCAAGAAATTCTCGATTTCGTGATTGATCACAAAATTGTTTTGCCAAAGGTTTTAGCTGCAGCAGAAGTTGCTGGCAAAATTGCTCCTTCATTGGCAAAAGAACTCGGTGCTACCGGTGAAGTTTTGCTTGGTGGAGGAATGGGCGACAACGCAGGCGCTGCAATGGGATTGAACCTGCAGAGTGGCGACATCGCGATTTCAATTGGCACAAGCGGAACCATCTTCGGAGTTGTGTCTGGGCCAAGTGCCGATGAATCTGCAGCCATCGCTGGTTTTGCCAGCGCAGATGGCTACTACCTTCCACTTATTTGCACGCTCAACGCAGCGCGAGTGCTCGACTGGGCAGCGAAGCTACTCAATGTTGACTTTGATGAACTTGGCAGGCTCGCACTTGCCGCAAAGCCTGGTGCCGATGGAGTAAAACTAACCCCATACTTCGAAGGCGAACGCACGCCTAACCTTCCAGACGCCACGGCAACTATCGAGGGATTGAGACTTGCTACCGGTACCCGCGAAAACATCGCACGCGCCTCAATCGAGGGCATGCTTCGCGGATTGGGTGTTGGTAAAGAAATTCTCGAAGGCAACGGCTTTGCCATCAACAAGATTTTCTTGATCGGTGGAGCGGCGGCTAACCCTGCTGTCCAGCAGATTGCCCGCGAGCTCTTCGGCGAAGGTGTAACCGTGCCGAAAGCCAATGAATACGTGGCTCTCGGGGCAGCCCGCCAGGCCGCCAGCCTGCTTTAGATCTTCTGTCGAGCCCTCGGGATAGCCGGGGCAACCACCGGTTCGCCAACCACATTCACAATGGTTCCGATTCCCTCGATGGTCATCTTTACTTCGTCGCCCGGCTTGAGCGGCGCCGGAGTAAGCGATCCGTTGCGACCCCAAAGTTCAGCGAGGCAACCGCCCCAACCACAGGTGCCTGAGCCAATTAGATCGCCAGGGGCAACCATGGTGTTGCGTGATGCGTAGGCAACCAATTCGTTTAGCGGCCAACCGATGTTTGACAGCGAGTCTTCTCCGTAGAGTTCGCCGTTTACCCAAACCTTCATGTTTAGCGGCAGAAAACCTTCGCTATCCAGGCGTTCTTCAAATTCATCAGCGGTCACAATCCATGGACCAATCGTGGTTGCAAAGTCTTTACCCTTTGCCGGGCCGAGTCGCACTTTCATCTCGCGCGCTTGAATATCGCGAGCCGACCAGTCGTTCATGATGGTGTAGCCAAAAATCGCCTGCTTGGCTTTTTCTGGAGAAAGATTTTGACCCGGCTTGCCATCAACGGCGCCAACAATGATTCCAAGTTCCAGTTCGTAGTCGAGCTTTTCGCTTGGCGGTGGTGACATCACAACATCTGGGCCGATGATTGCGTGCGGGTTAGTGAAGTAAAAAGTAGGGAAGTCGTACCACTCTTCAACAACGCCAGTTGAGTTGTCGATGCTTTGCGTAACACCTTCAACGTGCGCTTCGAAGGCAACGCTGTCGCGAACGGTTACCGGCTTTACCGGAGCGAGCAGTGATATCTCAGATGCGTGGTGCTTGACCGAGGTATCGGCGCCAGAAACAGTCTTTAGTGCAGCCGGAAGGCCAAGTTCGAGAAGTGACTGAATCGTCACGCCATTGTTGAATGGCACTGCGTGGAAGTCAGATTCGTTTCCAACGAAGAATCCTTCGAAGTTCTCACCCTTGTGAGTCCAGCGTCCAAGTTTCATTAGTTGCCACCTAGCGATTCGAGAATTATGCCGACGCCTTGCCCGCCGCCGCCGCAGATTCCAATTGCACCCTTTCGACCTGCACCGAGCTGAGCGAGAGAACGCGCGAGGTGACCAACAATGCGGGCCCCCGATGCGCCAACCGGGTGTCCAATTGCGATAGCACCGCCGTGGATGTTGACCTGGTCGGTGTGGGCACCCAGTGCTTCGATAGATGCCACCGAAACCGCAGCAAATGCCTCATTGATCTCTAGTAGTTCTAAATCACTCACTGCCACGCCGGCCTTGCCTGCCGCAGCCTTGATGGCATTGGCCGGCTGGTGGTTTAGCGAGGTGTCTGGCCCGGCGACGATCGAGTGTGCCAGCACCTTTGCGACGCCCTTGATGCCGTTGGTTGCGGCGAATTGCTCGCTCACCAGAATCACTGCTGCAGCGCCGTCGGTTAGCTGCGACGAGTTTGCGGCCGTGATCGTGCCGTCTGCCGCGAATGCCGGCTTTAGCGCGGCAAGTCCCTCAAGTGTGCTGTCGGCTCGAATACCGTCATCCGTTGAAATGACTGTGGTCTTTCCGCGTGCGGTGATTTCGATTGCTTCAATTTCGTCATTAACGAAATCACGGAATTTTTCGGCACGAAGGTGAGAGTCAACCGCGATCAAATCTTGTGCTTGTCGAGAGGTGCCGAGTTTTTTGGTGCTTGCTTCGGTGGCTTCGCCCATTGTTATTTTCTGAAACGCATCGGTTAGTGCGTCGAGCTGCAGGGTGTCGACCATTGTGACATCGCCATACTTCTTACCCTGACGTGATCCAACCCATGCATGCGGAGCCTGCGACATAGACTCTTGCCCAACAGCAACAACAACATTCGCTTCACCCGATTCAATTAATCGAGTCGCATAGGAAACTGCTTCTGCGCCAGAGAGACAAACCGAGTTGATGGTTATTGCAGGAACATCCAATGAGATGCCCGCGTGCACCGCTGACTGACGAGCAGGGTTTTGACCAACCGCAGCCTGAACTACCTGACCAGCAATGACGTGATTAACTTTGTCGGCAGAGATTCCCGCGCGAGTGAGCGCAGCTTTGATTGCGTGTGCACCGAGTTGAGGTGCTGTGAAGTTGGCAAGTTGGCCGTTGATTTTGCAAAACGGAGTTCTCGCATATCCAGCAATGATGGCAGTCATGGTTCCTACTTCACTCTGAAACTGGCGCCGGTTTTTTCGCGCAGTTCTTCAACGGTCACTTCAGGAGCAAGTTCAACCAGGGTTAGGCCCTGGTCGTCAACATCAAAAATGGCTAGGTCGGTGATGATTCGATCAACGCACTTGGCGCCGGTTAGAGGCAAATCACACTGCTCGACAATCTTTGGGGTGCCGTCCTTGGCATTGTGCTCAGAGAGCACAATCACGCGCGGAGTGCCGGCTACCAAGTCCATGGCGCCGCCCATTCCCTTGACCAGCTTGCCCGGGATGGTCCAGTTGGCAAGGTCGCCATGGGCTGAAACCTGCATGGCACCAAGGATTGCCACTTCCACGTGGCCTCCGCGAATCATGCCAAATGAGGTGGCGCTGTCGAAAATACTGGCGCCTGGAATCAGGGTTACCGTCTGCTTACCGGCGTTGATGAGGTCGGCATCTTCTTCGCCTTCGAACGGAAATGGACCCATGCCCAAGATTCCGTTTTCGCTCTGCAGCACCACATTGACACCTTCTGGGATGTGATTGGAAACCAAAGTAGGAATTCCAATTCCGAGGTTCACGTAGTCGCCGTCTTTAAGTTCTTTGGCGGCATGTTCCGCCATTTCATCGCGCGTCCAAGGCATTAGTGAGCACCTCCGTCTCGAGTGCGCACTGTGCGCTGTTCAATTTCTTTTTCACGTGGAAGTGATTTCACAAGTGCTTGCACGAAAATGCCTGGCGTAACAACCAAATTTGGGTCGATGTAGTCATCACTAATAATCTCCGCTTCCACCACGGTGAACTTGCTGCATTGAGCAACCACCGGATTGAAGTTTCGTGAGGTGAAGCGGTAAATCAAATTTCCAGCGCGATCAGCCTGGTAGGCGTGCACTAGAGAAATATCGGCGACGATACCGCGTTCGAGAATGTAGGTTTCGCCATCGAAATCTTTGTGCTCTTTACCTTCGGCCACTGGTGTGCCAACACCGGTCTTGGTGTAGAAGCCAGCGATGCCAGCACCACCGGCGCGCATGCGTTCGGCGAGAGTACCTTGAGGATTGAATTCCACTTCGATTGATCCGTCTAGGTACTGCTCGGCGAAAAGTTTGTTTTCACCAACGTATGAGGCAATCACCTTGCTCACCTGACGGTTGTCGAGCAAGATGCCGAGGCCCTTGCCGTCGACACCCATGTTGTTGGAGATGATAGTCAGGTTCTTTACCCCGGAGTCACGCACCACTTCGATTAGGTCGTTTGGGTTTCCGCTTAGACCGAATCCGCCAACGGCGATAGTTGCGCCATCGAATAGCCTGCTAGCCAGTGCCTCGTGCGCTGAAGAGTAGATCGTCGCCATTGACATCCCATCCTCTGAACGGTTGCGTTTGTTCCAGCGTAATCTTCAGTCAAATTCGGTAATTGGCCAGTTCCAAATGGCAACTATCGGCAAAATTCGACTCAGTTAGGCTTGAACCAATGAGCAATCAAGCCAAAAAGCGAACCCTCGTAGACCTCACCCCGCTAAAGGAAGTTCCGGCCTTTGCCCGCCTGTGGTGGGGCAGCATGCTCAGCGGGCTGGGCAGCCAGCTCACCTTGGTGGCGGTTGCTCTCCTGATTTTCGACATCACCAAAGACACCGGTGCCGTTGCTCTGGTGGGAGGAATCGCACTGATTCCGATGGTGCTAGCCGGACCAATTGGCGGAATGATCACCGACGCCTTCGAGCGCAGATTGGTCATGATCCTCGCGGCTACCGTGATGTTCACTTCGACCGCAGGACTTTTGGCACTGAGTATCTTGGAGGACTTTGCCCGGATCGGTGGGTATCACATTCCGATTTGGCCGATTTATCTTTGCACCACAATCACCGCGGTCTCTGCAACCGTGCTTGGCAGTGCGCGCCACGCATCTATTCCGCGCATTCTTCCGAAAGAAATGATTACCAAGGCAAGTGCACTAAACGGAATTTCACTTGGTACCCAAATCATGGTTGGACCGGCTCTCGCCGGGGTTCTTATCGCGGTGTCTAATTTTTCTTTTGCCTTCGCCGCCGACCTCGCACTAACCGCAACTGGCTTTTTGGGAATTATTCGTCTTCCAAAAATTCACGTTGGCGAAAATGCAACACGTCCGGGTTGGAAGTCTTTCAAAGAGTCAATTGTTTACCTAAAACAATTTCCAGAAATCGGAGCAGGTTTCATTGTGGATATTTTTGCGATGGTGCTTGGTCGTCCATACGTATTGCTCCCGGCTGCAGCTGCGGCTGTAATCGGCGGTGGCCCAATCACGGTTGGAATTCTCACCGCTGCTGCCGCTGCTGGCTCATTTAGCACGAGTGCATTGAGCGGCAGGCTTACCGGAATCAAAAGACAGGGAATCGCGATTGCAAACGCCGTGAAGATTTACGGTTTGTTTATTGCTCTGCTTGGTTTTGTGCTGCTCGCTATGTCTACCGGACTATTCGGTCGCCCTGGCAACACAATCGACTCCGCCAACTATGTTGCGCTTGGCTTGGCCGCGCTGGCCATGTATGGCACCGGCGCCTCGGATGAAGTCTCGGCGATCTTCCGCACTTCAATGATGCAAACCGTGGCGCCAGATCACATGCGCGGGCGCTTGATCGGACTATTTATTTCAGTGGTAGGTGGTGGCCCTCGCTTGGGCGATGTCTATGCCGGAGTAATGGCAACGCTGATCGGGCTCTGGGCCGGGCCGGTGTTTGGTGGCATCGGCATTGTGGTGGCGATGTTCATCTTGCTTCGCCTAACCCCAAAGTTCCGAAACTTTGTAGCCGATTAGCCCGGCAGCACTGCTGACCAACCACCATCAACCATGAGGTTGGCGCCGGTAACGTAGCTGGCTTCATCACTCGCCAAGAACATTGCGCAGTTCACTACCTCTTGGGGAGTGCCGATTCGCTTTAGCGGAATCGACTTCTCAATGTGGCGCATTGGGTGATCGGCAGCGAGCAAATCATTTTCGGTAGCCGGTGTGCGAATCATTCCTGGGCTTACGGTGTTGACGCGAATTCCATACTGCGCACCTTCGCCAGCAAGTTGACGCCCCATAGCAATCACGCCACCCTTTGTTGCCGAATGGGCGACGCGAGTGTTGGTCACCGACCCAGAGACACCCGCGGTCGATCCGACCAAAACTATGTTTCCCTTACTCGCGATCAGATATTTCCAGGCGTGCTTGATTGGCAGAAAAACCACATCGAGTTCGTGTTTGAGTACAAATTGCCAATCTTCAAAAGTTGTTTCGGCTACCGGAGAGAACTTGGTAGCACCGGCATTCGCATAGAGCACATCGATTTTGCCGAATGCATCCACCACGGCGTCGAGCCATGCTTTGGTTTGCGGCTCATCGGTGAGATCCACGGGGGAGTGTGCCAACATTATTCCGCCTGCGGACTCAACCAGTTTTTTGGTTTCGTTATTGCCCTCGACATTTACGTCACAGCCGGCAACGATCGCGCCTTCGCCGGCAAAGCGAATGGCGGCCTCGCGACCCTGGCCGCCGGCGGTGCCGGTAATCACAACAACTTTGTTTTGAAACCTCATGGCTTCAGCCTAGGGAATAAGTCAATTACCACCTATGTTTAGAACTAGGAAAATAGTTCAAAGGGGAACAAAATGGCAAAGAAAGTCCGCGACCAAGAGACTCAGATCAAGCGCATTCGCGTTTACAACATTGTGGCCGGAGCCGCTCACTTGTTGCAGGCAATCGGAATGTTGGCCATCATCGCAGCTCTCAATGCCCAGGCTGAATTCGGAGTTACCGCCGACTACATGGCAGGCCCTCCAGGCAGCCCAATCCCGCCAGAGCGAATCAGTCTCTTCACCGTCAACATGGGCTACGGTCTCGTTGGATTCTTGGGCCTAAGTGCACTTTTCCACTTCTTGGTAATCACCCCAGCATTCTTCAACCGCTATAAGAACGGCCTATTGGCTAACCACAACTACTTCCGCTGGGCCGAGTATTCACTCAGCTCTTCGATCATGATCTTCCTGATCGCTCAGCTCACCGGCGTTACCGACATCAACGCCCTCGTAAACATCTTCGCGCTCAACGCCGCGATGATTTTGTTCGGTGCTCTTCAGGAGAAGTATGAGAAGCCAGGCAATGGCAAACTTCTTCCGTTCATCTTCGGATCGATGGTCGGTGTAGTTCCATGGTTCAGCGTTTTCCTAATGGTGATTCAGCCGGGCTCAAAGAACGATGCACAGGTGCCTGGTTTCGTAATCGGAATTATGGTCTCAATCTTTATCGCATTCTTCACATTTGCCTTCAACCAGTGGGCACAGTACAAGCAACTCGGCAAGTGGGCTAGTTACCTTCAGGGTGAGCGTTCTTACATCACCTTGAGTTTGGTGGCTAAGTCAGGTTTGGCGTGGCAGGTATTCTCCGGAGTGCTCGCACCGCTGCTTACCGCTAACAACTAGCGGTGACGATGCTCAGAAAGCCCGATCGCAACCTTGCGATGGAGTTGGTGCGCGCTACCGAAGCCGCAGCCATTGCATCATCTGAATTGATTGGTCGTGGCGACAAAAATGCGGCCGACAGAGCAGCAGTGGATGCGATGCGTGGATTTCTCTCGACGGTTGATTTTGCCGGAACAGTAATTATTGGCGAGGGTGAAAAAGATTCAGCGCCGATGCTTTACAACGGTGAGGTAGTCGGATCTGGCAATGGTCCAGTTTGTGATGTTGCTGTTGATCCGCTAGACGGCACGAGTCTTACCGCAGCCGGTCGCTCACACGCCATTTCGGTGATTGCGGTATCAGATCGCGGATCAATGTTTAATCCTCTAGATGTGTTCTACATGCAGAAGATTGTCACCAATAATCTCGGTGCAGGAGCCGTTAGCTTGGCGCTGAGCCCGAAAGAAAACATTCGTGAACTAGCGAAACGCCTAAACAAGCCAACAAGTGAAATCACTGTTGCTATTCTCGACCGACCAAGGCATGCAGATTTGATTGAAGAGGTACGTTCGGCTGGGGCAAGAACCCGACTCTTCTTGGATGGCGATGTGGCTGCAAGCGTGCACGCGATGACGGGTGAGGGAAACATCGACATGCTTTACGGCACGGGAGGGGCTCCAGAGGCGGCAATCACGGCTTGCGCTGTGAAGGCGTTAGGTGGTCACATGCAGGCACGAATCAACCCGCAGTCAGATTTGGAAATGCAAAAGGTAAAAGCTGCCGGACACGACCTGACAAAAATCCTTGATCAAAATGATTTGGTCGCAAGTGAAAACACTTATTTTGTGGCCACTGGAGTCACCGACGGAATGCTCCTAAAGGGCGTTGAACGTCACGGTAAGTTCATTCGTACGGAGAGCATTATTCTTCGTTCGCAATCAGGAACTATAAGGCGAGTGACCGCAGATTATCTAGCCTCTAGATGGGTCTAAGTATTTACTTTGTCGCCTTCTTGATTAGCGCAGTAATTTGCTTCTCAACATCGGCATTCCATTCGAGCACCGCAAAGCTGGTTGCCCAAAGTGCGCCTTTGTCTAAGTTGGCTTGATCGCTGAATCCGAGAGTTGCATAGCGAGCTTTGAATTTACCTGCATCCTGAAAGAACAGAACGGTTTTGTCGTCTTTGTTGTAGGCAGGCATGCCGTACCAGGTTTTTGCCTGAAGGTCTGGCGCAATCGACTTCACAAGCTTGTGCAGCTTCTCAGCAATTTTTCTGTCGGCAGGTGCCATTGCCTTGATCTTTTCAACTACCTCAGCCTCATACTGCTCTGGCGTGAACTTCTTGCGGCGCTCGGCTGCCGCGGCACGCATCGCAGCCTTTTCTTCTTTGGTAAAAGTCTCTGCTGCTTTGGCCATTGGGGTTCCTATCGAATTACAAAAGTTACGGCGAGTAGTACAAACAAAACTGCTACAGATCGGTTGAGCCAGATGCCGTTGTTCCCCTGCAACATCCACCGACGAATCGGAACTGCTAAACCAGCATAGAACGCTGTGATGATTGCGAATCCAATCGTGACAATTAGATTCAGAATCCAGGGTTCAGTCTTTCCGGATACCTGCGGCATCACTGAAATGTAGAACATCCAGGGTTGCGGGTTGGCGGCTCCATAAAGAATCGCCGTGCCTACCGCGGGCCAAAACCGCTCGTCGCGGGTTTTGATTTCGGCACGGCCAGCTCGCCACATGCGCCAGGCCTGCCAAAGCAAAAATGCGGCGCCCACGTATTTGAGAACTGTGAAAGCAATTGGTGCCTGGAGCATCAGGGTTGCGACACCCAAGTAGGTAAGTGTGATCATTCCAACCTTGGCGATAATGATGCCAAGCGAATACGGAATCGTTGACTTCCAGCCGTTGGCTAAAGACTTACCCAAGAGCAACATGGTGTCTCCGCCGGGCGTAGCCGCCGCGGCAAACCAGGTCACGGTAAAGAGTAGATAAGTTTCCACTCGGTAAGACTATTAGTCGTTGAAGATTGCTACCGCACGAGTCCAACCGGCAGATGCAGCACGCACCTTGGTTGGGAAACAGGCAACGGTAAACCCAGTCGCCGGAATCGATTCAAGATTGTGGAGCTTTTCAATCTGGCAGTAAGCAACTTTGCGTCCTGCCTTGTGGCCGTCCCAGATGAGTGATGGGTCGCCGGTTTCTTCAAACATCTTGCGAGCAATTGAAACCGGTAGGTCCCAACCCCAGGCGTCGGTGCCGACAACACGAATGCCCTGGTCGGTTAGCCACATTGTGATTTCGTCGCCGAAGCCGATACCGGTGTCGATGAAATCTTCGCGACCGTATGCAGATGAGGCAATGGTGTGGAACAAGCAGATGTCGTAAGGCTGCAACTTGTAGTTGATCTTTTCGAGAGCCTCTTCAATGTGGTGGGGCTTAACGATTGTGCCGTTTGGCAAGTGTGTGAGATCGATTTTTACGCCCGGACGGAAGAACCAGTCCAGCGGAACCTCATCGATGGTCCAAGCCTTCTCGCCGTTGTTCTGAGTTGGGTGGTAGTGCCATGGGGCATCGATGTGAGTACCCGAGTGTGTCGTGATGGTCACGGTCTCGGCGGCAAGTCCCTGCTGGTCTGGCAGCTGTTCCGGTGTAATCCCGTACATCATGAACATATCCTTGAGACCCTCTTGGTGGTTCTTGTACTCAATCTTTGGGCGCAAGAAAGGTGGGTCAAGTGGAGTCTCGTTGTCGAGGTGTACAGAAAGGTCTACAAATCTCATAGGTCAATCTTGGGTCGGAAACTCACCAAGGCACAATTCGCCAAAAAATACGTAGTATCCCAGCAAAATAGGCATTATGAGCGCCTTTGAAATCAACCTGTGGATTCTGGCCGGCACCTGTGCCCTCACCTGGTTGCTGAGCCTGCCAACCAAAGACACCTCCTGGGTAGACCGCATCTGGTCAATCGTGCCGATTGCCTACGGTTGGGTATGGGCTGGCGGCAGCAACTTCGCCGACACCAGGCTCAACGTAATGGCATTGCTAATTACTCTTTGGGGTGCCCGACTAACTTTCAATTTTGCGCGAAAAGGTGGATACCAAAAAGGTGGAGAGGACTATCGCTGGGAGATTCTGCGTAAGCGAATGACTCCGCTGCAGTATCAACTTTTCAATATCGGGTTTATTGTCATCATTCAAAATGTGATTCTGTACTTAATCACCACTCCGATGCAGGCACTTGCCACAGGAGCCCCGGCATTTGGGCCGCTCGATGTTGCCCTAACTATTTTGTTCTTGGTACTGCTTGGCATTGAAACAATCGCCGATCAGCAGCAATGGAATTTTCACCAGGCCAAAACTCGTGGCGAAAAATCCGGATTCTTAAACACCGGATTATTTTCGGTAAGTCGTCACCCTAACTTTTTTGCAGAGCAATCGCAGTGGTGGGTGATCTTCCTCTTCAGCGCACTCAACGTCGGTATCACTTCTTACAACTGGGTTGGTGCGCTTGTGCTGACTGCATTGTTCATTGGTTCAACCAGATTCACCGAACAGATTTCACTTTCCAAGTATCCGGAATACGCGCAGTATCAAAAGAAAGTGAGTGCGATTATCCCTTGGCCTGCAAAAGCCAAAGCGAATCGCAACTAATCACGGATGAGTGACCTCAACGAGGTAGGCCAGAACGATTCTTGGATTTGCTGGCTGTGCGATAAGCCGGTTGATCCTGATGCCTCGGTCAATTCGGACCTAGGCCCGAGCGTGGACAGCTACTGGATCGCCAAGGGAAACAAGTCGGCTCGAGAGCGGCTAGCCCACCGGCAGTGCAACACCATGAAGGGCAAGATTGCACCGGTGGTTCAGTGGCCAAAAGAGCTATTGGTTAGTGACCCGGCGCCGATAATCGAGAGCGTGGAACGCTTGCTAAAGAAAGGCGGACGCGAGGCGATAGCGCGCTGCCCTTCAGTGTCCGACGCCGAAGCGGTTGAAACTTGGCTTCTGGATCGCCTTGCGAGGCTCTCGCCCAACACGAGATTTGATGTGGAAATTTCGCCCGGCGGAGGCCAGTACCTCATCAAACTTTCGCTCGCTTAGACTGCGAACTATGAAGAACGTGAAGCTAGCTAACGGCGTCGAAATGCCAATCCTTGGTTTTGGTGTATTCCAAATTCCAGATGCAAAAGAGTGCTACCAAGCCGTAACCGATGCACTAGAGGTTGGCTACCGACACTTTGATACCGCAGCCATCTACCGAAATGAAAAAGCGGTTGGCGATGCCATCAAAGATAGCGGAGTCAAGCGCGAAGAATTATTCATCACCACAAAGCTTTGGATCCAAGACGCCGACGAGCACCGAGCAATCAAGGCTTTTGAAAAGTCGCTCGACAAATTGAGCATGGATTATCTTGACCTCTACCTAATCCATCAACCATTCGGCGACCTCTACGGAGCCTGGCGCGCACTTGAAAAGCTTTACAAGCAAGAGCGCACACGAGCAATTGGCGTATCAAACTTTTACCCAGACCGACTCGCTGATTTGATCGTGCACAACGAAATCGCGCCAATGGTTAACCAAATCGAAACTCATCCGTTTTTCCAGCGAGCCGACTACCAAGTTGTCATGGCTGAGCGAGGAGTACAGCTGGAATCTTGGGCTCCGTTTGCTCAGGGTCGTAATGACCTTTTCAGCCATCCGGTACTTGCGAAAATTGCCGATGCGCACGGCAGACCTATTTCGCAAGTGGTACTTCGCTGGATGATTCAGCGCAACGTGGTTGTAATTCCAAAGACAGTGCACAAAGAACGCATGTCAGAAAATTTCGATGTCTTTGGCTTTGAACTGACCGAATCCGACATGAGTGCAATTGCTGCCCTAGACACCGGTGCGAGTGTGTTCTTGGATCACCGCACTGTGGAGGCTGCAGAGGGTCTTGGTGCTCACACCGCTGAGCTCTAGCCTTACTCTTGAACTATGACCGGATACGAAGTACTCAACGTTGGCGCACCACAGGACTGGCGCAATTTCTTTGGCGGTTTTAGTCCGCAATCATCACGTGATGGGCGTCGAGTAGTCGACAAAGAGATGGACCTCCAGTTCATGGGGCTCACAGTCAATTCCTTGGTCGCTGGCGAAGAAGCGCCTTACTGGCACAAGCACGCGATTGTTGAAGAGCTATACATTTTCATTCATGGCAAAGGTCAGATGGGCTTGAACGACGACTGCGTCGACGTTTCAGCCGGAACCATCATTCGGGTGAGTCCAGAAACCTGGATAAAGTGGCGCTGCGATCCAAACTCAACTGAAGAGTTGCGCTGGCTCTGTGTTCGAGCAGGCGGCATGGCACTTTCAGATGTCGAGGGTGATGCAACCATCGACACCGAACGCCCTAATGTTTGGTAGTAATTTCGATTTTCTTGAATTTGTCTAAGTAACGAGTTGTTGAGCCATCACCGAGAGGCTCATCAACCCACTCAATAGATGGCTCGCCCTTAAAGTTCCAATCGCCCAACTCCGGTAACAGCGCTTTCAAAAAGGCAATCGTCTCGATCTCGGTAATGTTCTGCCCTAGGCAACTGTGTGGTCCAAAACCGAAGGCGATGTGGGCATTGCGTTCACGCTGGAAGTCAATAACTTCCGGATTACCAAATCGCTCGCGATCGTGATTTGCCGAAACAAAACCGAGCAGCACGTACTTATCGGTGTCGCGCTCTGAATCTGGGCCAACCGCATATTCTCTAGGCACGCGCTCCATGCGCGGAAGCGGGCTTAGAAAGCGAGCCATCTCCTGGATTGCTGGGCGAAAGTGCTCATCGCTCTCGCGAATGAAATCGGCATCGGTCGGCTTCTCGATTAGGTGCCAAATAAATCCGCTCAGCAGTTTGATTACTGTGTCTCTTCCGCCAGCCAACAGCACGTTGGCAATGCCCTGCATTTCTTTGCGATTCACCGGGACATCATCGATTATCAGTGCTGCCACGAAATCCCAGATGTCACGTTCTTCCAAACCGGCAGCCACGCGAGACTCAGCTTCATCGAAAACGCGATCGAGATAATCCTGCAAAACTTTTCCATCTCGCGGGCTTGCAACGGTGAAATCTCGGTTGCGATGTGCAAGCTCAGCGGCATGCACGTCTTCTCCGCGCTGGTATGCAGCCGCGTTCCATACGTCAGGACCCCAAGAACGCCATTCGTCAAAATCTTGCGGACGCTTATAGATGATCGTGAGGCAACCAATTACGTATGGAATAACCAAATCTTCGAGCACTTCAAAACTGTCGCGCTTTTTTAGTTCGGAAATTAGCCGCTTTGCTAATTCTTCAAAATCTGGGGCAAGTGGACGAAGCGCTCCGGGGCTAAACACCGGATTCAGGGCCATGCGAAATTTGGTATGACGAGGCGGATCTGCCTCTAGCGGCAGTTGGCGATAATCCCGCACATCGCGATCGCCAAGCAAATCGCTCGAATAGGTCTCCCAGTCACGAGCTGCTTCACGTACTTCGTTGTATCCGCGAATCTCTTTGCGCATAGCCCTATTCAACGACTAACCAATCTCTAGGTCAAGTTGGCAGGGCCGATTCTCAATTCTGAGTTACGGCGAACCAGCGACCCTCATTGTCTGAGAATGCAAATGATTTGATTCCAGAGTGTTCGCCAACTTCACTGGCCTGAACACCAGCGGAAATCAGCTTCTCGCGAGCGGCATCCAGGTCTTCAAAGTGAAAGGCAATAGATGGTGTAGCGAGATCAAGTCCGCTCGGGTTGTTTTTCATTAGTTCCAAAGGAACTAGCTCAAACGCAAAGTCTTGGTTAGCAAAGCCAACTTTTACGATGTCGAATGGACCGGCCTGCTTGCGACCTCTCTCAACCATGCCAACCTTGTTAGTCCAGAAGTCAATACAGGCCTTTGGGTCATCCACGTAGAGCACTACATAACCAACACGCATGATTCGCCTTTCTATTGCGTCAGCGGAGAATGGGGGATTCGAACCCCCGAGAGCTTGCACTCAACGCGCTTTCCAAGCGCGCGCCATAGGCCACTAGGCGAATTCTCCTGATACTAAAGACTCCCCGCACACCCATCAGAGCCCAGTTACCCTTGCTGCATTTCTGCCCTGGGGGAGTTAGCCGAGGTGACGCCGCACGGGGAGTCCTCGGTAAGTTTACCCGCCTGTGAGGCCCGCAGGATAGGTCGGTAGTAAAAGGTAGGCTCGTTCTGTGAGTACCGCCCTTTACCGTCGTTATCGTCCAGAAGCCTTTGCTGAGCTGATCGGGCAGGCTCAGGTTACGGCTCCTTTGATGACCGCTCTGCGCAACGACCGGGTAAATCACGCCTACCTATTTAGTGGTCCTCGCGGTTGCGGTAAGACCACATCGGCTCGAATTCTGGCACGCTGTCTCAACTGCGCAGAAGGCCCTACCGACACTCCATGTGGCAAGTGCGACTCCTGCGTTGAACTTTCTCGTGATGGTTCTGGATCATTGGATGTAGTCGAGATTGATGCGGCGTCGCACAACGGTGTAGATGATGCACGCGACTTGCGTGAGCGCGCAATTTTTGCACCGGCTCGCGATCGCTACAAGATTTTCATTCTCGATGAGGCGCACATGGTTACGCCTCAGGGCTTCAACGCTCTGCTAAAGATTGTTGAAGAGCCACCGGCCCACGTGAAATTTATTTTCGCAACCACCGAGCCTGACAAAGTTATTTCAACTATTCGCTCGCGCACGCACCACTATCCATTCCGTTTGGTGCCGCCTGGTCAAATGCTCGAATATCTAGAGCAGCTTTGCTCTTCAGAAAATGTTTCGGTTGAAGCGGGTGTTCTCTCTCTTGTTGTTCGCGCCGGCGGCGGTTCCGTGCGCGACTCTTTGTCTTTGCTCGATCAGTTGATTGCCGGTAGTGAGGGTGGTCAGGTTACTTACGACCGCGCAGTTGCACTTCTAGGTTTTACTCACGAATCACTTTTGGATTCTGTGGTTACAGCTTTTGCATTGAAGAAGCCTGCCGAGGTATTTGCAGCGGTTGAAGGCGTGATTCAAACCGGGCAAGATCCGCGACGATTCGTTGAAGATTTGCTCGAGCGCTTGCGCGATTTGATTGTGGTTTATTCGGTTGGTTCAGAGGCTCCTTCTGTTATGCGTGGAGTACCTCAGGATCAGATTGAGAAGTTGACTACTCAGGCGATGCAGTTTGGCATGGCCGACCTCACTCATGCTGCAGAAGTTGTTAGCGAAACTCTCAACGGTATGTCTGGTGCTACCTCGCCAAAGCTTCAGCTTGAACTCATGTGCGCCAAGGTGCTTGTGCCGGCAGCAGACCAGTCTGAGGTGGGCTCACTGGCCCGCATTGAAAGGCTAGAACGCCGTATTGGCATGGCCGGCGCGGCCGAAACCCCGGCACCAAAGAGCACTCCAGCTCCAGCTGCCTCGGCTCCTGCTGCAGCACCACAGTCAGCGCAGCCTGTCGAGAGTGCGGCACCGGCAGCTGTTCCAATTGCAGCGCTCAGCACTGTCGCATTCAAGGATGCCTGGCAAGAAATCCTAGGTGCGGTTAACAAGGCAAACAAGGCTGCCTGGATGTTGGCATTCGGTTTGCAGGTGGTTGAGTTTGAGCCAAACGATTCGGTTTTGACTTTGCAATTTACTTCGGCTCGCGATTTGGAATCTTTCAAGACCTCATCTAACGCACCGGATATTTTGCGCAAGTCAATCGATCAGGTATTGGGCGTAACGGTTAAGTTCAAACCGTTGATTGCTGAGGCTGAGGCAAAGACCGAAGCACTTCCAGTGGTCGAAGAAGCGGTTGAAGAAGCACCGGCAGAAAAAGAAGTCGTTGAGGCCGCACCTGCTACAGAAAAGAAGCCGGCTGCTAAATCTCGCAATTCCAAAATGGTGAAAGACGATGAACGCTATGGCGACTCGCTTCTTCGCGAAATGCTGGGCGCCGAACCGGTCGATGAAAAGAAGAACCGCTGATGTATGAAGGCGTAGTTCAAGAACTCATCGACGAACTCGGAAGACTTCCGGGTGTTGGCCCAAAATCTGCGCAGCGCATCGCGTTTTATCTTTTGCAAACTGATGACGACCAGGCACAAAAACTCGCTCAGGTGCTAATGGAAGTCAAGGAGCGCGTGCGCTTCTGCGAAATTTGCGGCAACGTGTCTGAAGAAGAAAAGTGCAACATTTGTCGCGATGCTCGTCGTAACCAGACGCTTATCTGTGTGGTTGAAGAGAGCAAAGATGTTCAGGCAATTGAGCGCACTCGAGAGTTCCGTGGTCTTTATCACGTGCTTGGCGGTGCGATTTCGCCGATTGAG
>JBEGPH010000004.1:0-32141 GCA_041181555.1 Actinomycetota bacterium
AAGCAACATCATCCTTTAAAGGCGTCCAGAGAGGCGCAGAAGGAGGTGGGCGTGGGAACACGCACCGTCTTAAGTAGTGACGACATCAATCGGGCAATTACCCGGATCGCTCACGAAATTCTTGAAGCCAATCGTGGTGTAGACGACCTTGTCATCCTTGGCATTCCAACTCGTGGCGTAATTCTTGCCGAACGCATTGCCGAAATAATCCGACGAACCGGCACGGCAATGCCCGCAGATTTCCTAGGACGCCTAGACATCACCATGTACCGCGACGATCTCCACCGCAATCCGACTAGAGAAGTCACGCCAACGGCAATACCTGCGGGTGGCATCGATGACAAAGTCGTCGTATTGGTAGATGACGTTCTCTATTCAGGTAGAACCATCCGTGCAGCACTTGATGCACTCAACGCCTATGGCCGGCCAAAGTCGGTGCGACTCGCGGTGCTAGTAGACCGTGGACATCGCGAGCTACCAATTCGTGCCGATTATGTTGGTAAGAATCTTCCAACGTCGCGTGAAGAGCGAATCATGGTTCAGCTTTCACCAATTGATGGAGAAGATTCGGTGGTGATTTCACAATGAAGCACTTGCTGAGCACTGCAGATTTAACCCTAGATCAAGCCATTTCCCTTTTAGATCTTTCAGATGAGATGGCCCTGGTTAACCAAAGAGAAACCAGAAAGCTACCGACTCTTCGAAACAAAACCGTAGTCAATCTTTTTTTTGAGGATTCAACGCGAACTCGAATTTCCTTTGAGGTAGCCGCAAAGCGATTGTCAGCAGACCTGATTAATTTTTCGGCAAAGGGTTCGAGTGTTTCAAAGGGCGAATCATTGAAAGATACGGTTCAAACAGTTGCAGCTAGCGGCGTAGATGCATTTATTGTTCGCCATTCAGCTAGTGGTGCTCCATACAACCTTGCTCACAAGGGCTGGATTGACACACCGATCATTAATGCCGGTGATGGAACACATGAGCATCCAACCCAAGCCTTGCTTGATGCAATGACCATTCGTGAGCGAATTCATGGCGTAGGTTCAACCAAGGCTAAAAACCTGGACGGCGTTAAAGTCGCAATCGTGGGTGACATTGCTCATTCCCGTGTTGCTCGCTCAAATGCACATCTACTCAAAACTCTTGGCGCCGAAGTTCACTTCATTGCTCCGCCAACTCTTATGCCGGGCGGATTTTCCGTTGAAAAGCACTATAACCTCGACGAAGCCCTGTTGCAGATTAAACCAGACGTTGTCATGATGCTCCGAGTTCAGCTGGAAAGAATGAACGCTTCGTTTTTTCCTAGCGAGAGTGAATATCGCCGCAACTGGGGATTGACCAACGATCGGTTCAAGGCGTTGAGCCCAAACACCATAATCATGCATCCTGGGCCAATGAATCGCGGACTAGAGATTTCATCTGAGGCAGCGGATAGCGAGCAATCAGCCATTGTTCAGCAAGTGGCGAACGGTATCAATGTAAGAATGGCGGTTCTTTACAGCCTGATTACTGGGGAGAAGGCGGTCAATGAGTAGTTTTGTTCTGAAGGATGTTCAGCTGGCAAACGGTGAAGTTACCAGTATCAAAGTGGTTGCTGGAATCATTGAAGCCATCGGTCAAGCTTTAGACGCAGACTCAATTTTGGACTGCTCCGGCCTAGTAGCACTTCCCGGATTTGTCGATCTACACACTCATCTTCGCGAGCCTGGCTTCGAAGCGAGCGAAACGGTTCTCAGCGGAAGTCGGTCGGCTGCACTTGGTGGTTTTACGGCACTACACGCCATGGCAAACACCAATCCGGTGGCAGACACAGCGGGTGTCGTGGAGCAGGTTCAAGCTCTCGGTGTTTCTGCCGGGCTCGTTGATGTTTTCCCAATTGGAGCAGTCACAGCAGGCCTAGAGGGTAAACAGCTAGCTGAACTCGGGGCGATGGCGAACTCAAGGGCTCATGTGAGGGTCTTCAGCGACGACGGAAAATGCGTAAGCGACCCGTTACTCATGCGTCGCGCTCTTGAATACGTGAAAGCCTTTGGCGGAGTGATTGCTCAGCATGCACAAGACCCAAGACTTACCGAAGGCGCTCAGATGAATGCCGGACCGATTAGTTCCGAGCTAGGGCTTGCTGGTTGGCCAGCCGTAGCAGAGGAATCAATCATTGCCCGCGATGTGCTGCTTGCTGAACATGTCGGTAGCAGAATTCACATCTGCCACGTTTCGACTAAGGGTTCAGTTGACATCATTAGATGGGCAAAAGCACGAGGTATCTCAGTGACCGCTGAAGTTACACCTCATCACCTTTTGCTTACCGATGAATTGGCACGTACCTACGATCCGATTTACAAAGTGAACCCGCCCCTTCGTGCAAGCGATGATGTGATGGCACTTCGTGAAGCACTTATCGACGGAACCATTGACGTGATTGCAACTGATCACGCCCCACATCCGCTCGAAGCAAAAGATTGCGAATGGTCGGCCGCGGCGCCTGGAATGGTTGGCCTAGAAATTGCAGAATCAGTTGCTCAGCTAGTGCTAATCGAGTCTGGCAAGTCAAGCTGGCAGAGGGTGGCTGAGGTGCTCTCATCGAAACCAGCTTCCATAGCGGGTGACGAATCCCATGGAGCAATTGCAATTGGTCGACCAGCGAACATTGCAGTTATCGACCCAAGCGCGAAAAGAAAGATTTCACGTGCTACGGCAAGTATGAGCCTCAACAATCCATATGCCGACCGCGAGCTACCGGGTGCCGTGGTGCACACCATCTATAAGGGAAACTTCACCGTTCAAAACGGTGTTTTGCAGCAGAAAGAGACAAACGCATGAGCCAAGCGCTACTAGTACTCGAGGACGGAAAAGTTTTCATCGGTAAGCAGTACGGCGTCGAAGGAAAAACTCTCGGTGAGCTTGTTTTCGCCACTGGTATGACTGGTTACCAGGAGACACTCACTGATCCTTCATATGCGGGGCAAATAGTGGTGCAGACAGCCCCTCACATCGGTAATACCGGTGTTAATGCTCGCGATGAGGAATCCGACAAAATTTGGGTTGCTGGCTACGTGGTGCGCGATCCGTCAAGAATCGTAAGCAATTTCCGCTCCGAAAACTCGCTAGATGACGAGCTAACCAAGTACGGAATTGTCGGGATTAGTGGCATAGATACACGAGCACTTACCAGGCACCTACGCAGCTCGGGCGCTATGCGAGCCGGCATATTCAGCGGAGTTGCCGCTGAAGCCTCCGAAGCCGAACTACTCGAACAAGTTCGCGGTGCAGTCAAGATGCAGGGACTTTCATTATCGGATGTGGTTACCACTTCTCAGCCATACGAAGCAGAACCTTCAGTCGGGAAAATCGGGAAAGTAGCAATTGTTGACCTGGGTATAAAGAAATCAACCATTGAGAACATGGTCGAGCGAGGGCTCCACGTTAGAGTTTTCCCGGCCAAGACCGATGCAGCGACTTTGTTGGCTTGGAATCCTGATGCGGTGTTTTACTCAAACGGCCCTGGTGACCCTGAAGCCGCAAGAGGGCAGGTTGCTGTGCTTAGAGAGATCCTCGACAACAAGATTCCGTTCTTTGGTATTTGTTTCGGTAATCAACTTCTAGGACGGGCCCTAGGCTTTGACACCTACAAGTTGCCATTTGGTCATCGCGGAATTAATCAACCTGTAATGGATAGAACCACTGGCAAGGTAGAAGTCACCGCGCACAATCACGGCTTTGCAGTGAAGGTTGACGGAATGGACAACGTTGAGAGTCCGAACGGATACGGTCGAGTAAAGGTTTCGCACATCTCACTCAATGACGATTGCGTTGAAGGACTTCAGTGTGAAGACATCCCGGCCTTTTCGGTTCAGTATCACCCAGAGGCGGCAGCGGGCCCTCACGATAGCAATTACCTTTTTGACCGTCTGGTCGAAATGATTTCAAAGAACAAGGCCGGTAAGTAATGCCAAAACGTAAAGACATAAACAGCGTTCTAGTAATTGGCTCTGGGCCGATTGTTATCGGTCAAGCATGCGAATTTGACTACTCGGGTACTCAGGCCTGTCGTGTGCTTCGTGCCGAGGGCATTCGCGTGATTCTAATCAACTCGAATCCGGCAACAATCATGACCGACCCTGATTTTGCAGATGCAACCTACATCGAGCCGATTACACCCGAGGTCATCGAAACGATTATTCAAAAGGAGAAGCCAGACGCTATCTTGCCGACTCTTGGCGGGCAAACTGCACTAAATGCGGCGATGTCACTTCATGAGCTAGGAATTTTAGAAAAGTACAACGTAGAACTAATCGGTGCAAAAGTTGACGCCATCAAAAAGGGCGAAGACCGTCAAATCTTCAAACAGCTCGTTTTGGACGCCGGGGCGGATGTTGCCAAGTCAGTAATCGCTCACACCATGGACCAATGCATTGCAGCAGCGGACATTCTTGGCTATCCGATGGTTGTACGCCCTTCATTTACCATGGGTGGACTCGGTTCGGGTTTTGCCTATAACGAGGAAGATTTGCGTCGAATCGCCGGGGCAGGACTACAGGCAAGCCCAACCACAGAGGTTCTGCTCGAGGAATCGATCCTGGGTTGGAAAGAATACGAACTCGAGCTAATGCGCGACAAGAACGATAACTGCGTAGTAGTTTGCTCTATTGAGAATGTCGATCCGGTTGGTGTTCACACTGGAGACTCAATTACTGTTGCGCCCGCGCTAACGCTAACCGACCGTGAATTCCAGAATCTACGCGATATCGGTATTAAGATTATTCGCGATGTAGGCGTCGACACCGGTGGCTGCAACATTCAATTCGCTGTAGATCCGGTCACTGGTCGTGTAATCGTTATCGAGATGAACCCTCGCGTTTCTCGATCGTCCGCGCTCGCATCGAAGGCCACAGGTTTCCCAATCGCGAAAATCGCAGCCAAGTTGGCTATCGGTTACACCCTCGACGAAATCCCTAACGATATCACGAAGGTGACCCCGGCAAGTTTTGAACCAACTCTCGATTACATTGTCGTGAAGGTACCGCGATTCGCGTTCGAGAAGTTCCCAGCCGCGGATGCAACCCTGACCACCACAATGAAGTCTGTGGGCGAAGCTATGGCTCTCGGTCGCAACTACAGTCAGGCATTGCAGAAGGCACTGCGTTCACTCGAGCGCCGAGGATCATCATTCCACTGGGGTGAAATTCCTGGCGATAAGGCAGCGTTGCTGGAGACGATCAAGGTACCGACAGATGGTCGAATTGTCTCTGTTCAGCAAGCACTTCGAGCCGGAGCCACTCCAGAAGAAGTTTTCGAGTCAACCAAAATCGACCCTTGGTTTATTGACCAAATCGTCCTGATTAACGAAGTTGCTTCGGAAATCGCAAGTGAAAAGCACCTTACAGGTGACCTGATACGCCACGGTAAGGACCACGGTTTCAGCGACGCACAAATTGCACAGCTTCGAGGTATCTCAGAAGCTGAAGTGCGCACCATGCGTCACGACCTAGGCTTGCGTCCGGTTTACAAGACTGTTGATACCTGCGCAGGGGAGTTCCCGGCTGAGACTCCTTATTACTACAGCACCTACGAACAAGAGACTGAAGTTTCTCCGTCTAATCGCAAAAAGGTAGTGATCTTGGGTTCGGGGCCAAACCGAATTGGTCAGGGAGTCGAGTTCGATTATTCCTGTGTACATGCGTCTTTCGCTCTAAGTGACGCTGGCTATGAGACGGTCATGATCAATTGCAACCCAGAGACTGTTTCAACCGACTATGACACCAGTGATCGACTCTATTTCGAACCGCTAACTCTCGAAGACGTGCTCGAGGTAATTTATGCTGAACAGCAATCAGGTGAACTGGTTGGCGTAATTGTTCAGCTTGGCGGGCAAACGGCACTTGGACTAGCAAAGGGCTTGAAAGCTGCAGGCGTACCAATTCTTGGTACCACTCCTGAGGCAATCGATCTCGCTGAAGAGCGCGGATATTTCTCTAAGATTCTCGACGACGCCAAACTTTTGGCACCGGCAAACGGCACAGCAATCACATTGGCAGAAGCTGAAGTTATAGCTGCACGCATCGGCTATCCGGTTTTGGTACGACCTTCATATGTACTCGGCGGCCGTGGTATGGAAATCGTTTACGACCAAGAGTCGCTGGTGGATTACTTTGAGCGAATCAAGGATCAGGGAATCGTTGGAGAGGGCTATCCGCTTCTCGTTGACCGCTTCTTGGACGATGCCATCGAAATTGACATTGATGCGCTGTACGACGGAGAGCAACTCTATGTCGGTGGCGTCATGGAACACATCGAAGAGGCCGGAATCCACTCGGGAGATTCAAGTTGTACCTTGCCTCCGGTCACGATGAGCACTACGCAGATTTCCAGAGTGAGAGAGGCAACCCTTGCCATCGCCAAAGGCGTTGGTGTTCGAGGTTTGTTAAACGTGCAGTTCGCTCTCGCAAGTGACGTGCTTTATGTGCTCGAGGCAAACCCTCGCGCTTCGCGAACCGTTCCATTCGTCTCAAAGGCACTTGGAATCACTCTCGCTAAGGCTGCGTCTCGCGTTATGGTCGGGGAGAGCATTGCTGATCTCATCAGTGAAGGTGCGCTACCAGCAAAGGATGGCACTTACATCCCGGCCGGTTCTAGCATTGCGGTTAAAGAAGCAGTCCTGCCGTTCAAGCGCTTTGCCACTAAGGACGGCAGATTCGTTGACTCTCTACTCGGGCCTGAAATGCGTTCGACCGGCGAAGTTATGGGAATGGATGTCGATTTCCCGAAGGCTTTTGCCAAGAGTCAAGCGGCAGCAGGAAGTGCGCTACCAACCAGCGGCAGTGTGTTTGTCTCCGTTGCTGACAGAGACAAACCTCACCTGGTTCTTCCTGTGCGTCGACTTCAGCAACTTGGCTATAAAGTGCTGGCAACCAGCGGTACCGCAGCGATTCTGGAGCGACATGGAATCGATGTGCAGGTTGTTCGTAAGCACAGCGAGCCCGCAATTAATGATGAACCATCAATTGTTGATCTAATTACCGATGGCAAGGTAGATGTGGTCGTGAATACGCCTAGCGGCTCGCACGCTCGAAAAGATGGCTATGAAATTCGTGCAGCTACTACAGCAGCGGATAAAGCCATCTTCACCACAATCGCTCAGTTATCAGCAGCAATCGGTTCATTTGAATCGGTAATCGCGGGGCCTTTCGATGTTCGGTCATTGCAACAGCACGCCGAAGATAGAAGGGTTGCTCTTGCCAAGTAGTTTTAGCAGCCGCCTCGTTCGAAACTTCGAACGCTACGGTCAGCTATGCCTTGGTATTGACCCCCACGCCTCATTGCTAGACGATTGGGGTCTCGAAGATTCGGTTGACGGCCTTCGAACCTTCTCGAATCGGGTGCTAGAAGCTGCAATCGGTCGTGTTGGAATCATAAAACCGCAGGTGAGTTTCTTCGAGCGCTTTGGATCAAAAGGCTTTGCTGTTTTAGAGGAACTAGCTACTGCTGCAAACCAGACCGACATGCTGGTTATCATGGATGCGAAGCGAGGCGACATTGGCTCGACAATGGACGGCTATTTTGATGCCTGGCTCTCGAGAACTGCACCATTTGTTTGCGATGCACTGACAATCAGTCCGTACCTTGGTTTTGATTCACTATCCAACGTGATGGCTAGTGCTCTAGAAAACGGTAAAGGTTTGTTTGTGCTTGCAGCGACTTCAAACCCGGAAGGTAAAAGTCTTCAGAAGGCGGACATCAACGGTGTATCGATAGCGGCTGACATTCTCAATCGCCTTGAAGATACAAACCGAGTGAACCTCGATCCAAATGGAAGCCTTGGCAATTTCGGCGCGGTAGTGGGAGCTACACTCAATTTTCAGTCAGTGGGAATCGGACAAATTTACGAAGATAAGACTATGGTTACGCCGTTGCTGGCCCCAGGGTTTGGAGCCCAGGGTGCGAGTTTGAATCAATGTGCCGAATTATTCGGTGCGGCCTCTAAAAGAGTCATAGCGTCGGTATCAAGAAGTGTTCTTTCGGCCGGAGCCACCGGCATCGAAAATGCGATCGAATCTGCAAACAACGAACTGGCAATAGGTTTGACTCGTGGCTAAATTGAATCATCATCTATTGGTGCTTGCCGGGCCTACCGCGGTTGGCAAGGGCACGGTCGCCCGCTACATCATTGAAAACAACCCGGATGTAGTGCTCTCTGTTTCTGCGACCACCCGCGCACCAAGACCGGGCGAAGTTGACGGAAAACACTACTTTTTTCTAACAGATGCTGAATTCGACGAGCTGATAGGCAGCGGCCAAATGCTGGAATACGCTGTGGTTCACGGCAGGCACCGTTACGGTACGCCAAAGGCTCCTGTTCAGGCAGCATTGGAATCGGGCAAACTAGTGCTGCTTGAAATAGACATTCAAGGGGCTCGCCAGATAAAGCAGGCAATGCCCGAAGCCACGACTGTATTTTTGGCTCCTCCCAGTTGGGAAGAACTGGTCAGTCGATTGCAAGGCAGGGGCACAGAAACCCCGGAGGAACAGGCTCTGAGGCTCGAGACGGCAAAGGCCGAACTCGCAGCACAAGGTGAGTTTGATCGGGTCATTGTCAACGATGAGGTAGCCAAATGTGCCTCCCAAGTCGTAGAATTAATGAAGTCTTAGCGCCAATGAGCGCCTTTCAGAAAGAATCAAATGTCAGAAAAACTTGAAGGTATTGTTTCGCCGTCAATCGATAATCTTTTGTCAAAGGACTACATCGGTTCGAAGTATGAACTTGTTATTTTTGCCTCTAAGCGTGCTCGTCAGATCAATGACTACTACTCTGCATTGCAGGATGGTCACCTATTCCAGGTGGTTGGTCCGCTAGTAGACACAACCATCAACGAAAAGCCTCTTACTATCGCTCTCAAAGAGATCGATCAAGACAAGCTAGCTAAAAAGACCGCCTAAGTCACTTCTCTTCCTGAGGAGAAAATATGCTGCAAGTAGTGCTCGGTGTAACCGGGGGAATTGCGGCGTACAAGGCCACCTCCCTCATTCGTCTCTTTACTGAATCAGGCCACAAGGTCAAAGTAATCCCAACCGAAAATGCCTTGCGCTTTATAGGCTCGACAACTCTCGAGGCCCTTTCTCACAATTCCGTTGACCCGGATCTTTATTCTGACGTAGCAGATGTCAAGCACGTCCAGCTCGGGCAGCAGGCAAATCTAATTGTGGTAGCTCCAGCTACGGCGAACTTCATGGCGAAACTGGCGGCCGGATTAGCCGATGACTTACTGGGTAACACTCTCTTAGTTGCAACTGCACCAATCCTCATAGCACCTGCAATGCATACCGAAATGTGGCTCAATCCAGCAACTGTAGCCAACGTCGAAATCTTGCGCTCGCGCGGATATCACATCATGGAGCCAGCGTCTGGTCGCCTAACTGGAAGCGACTCCGGAGTTGGCAGGCTGCCAGAGCCAGAAGAGATTTTTCAGAGTGCAATGGCATTAGTGGGAAATCGCACGCTACAGGGCAAAAGATTATTGATTACTGCCGGAGGAACCCACGAACCTATAGATCCGGTGCGATTTATTGGAAATCACAGCAGCGGTAAGCAGGGTATAGCCATCGCTAGTGCTGCGGCACTTCGGGGAGCTCAGGTAACGCTGATCGGTGCCAACATCGATCAAGTTTCGGCTAACAACATCAACTTCGTACCGGTAAGCACCGCTACCGAGTTGGAAAAGGAAGTATTTGCAAGATTGAATGCTTCTGATGCACTAATTCAGGCGGCAGCAGTCAGCGATTATCGAGTAGTTGAACCCAAGAACAAAAAGATGAAGAAGTCTGTGCTCGGTGAAAGGGTTTCCCTTGAGTTAGTCGCTAATCCCGACATCCTGGCTGGGGCGGTTTCGCGCATCAAAAACGAGAAGATTGCATGCGTGACTGTTGGCTTTGCAGCCGAGACAGCGGCATCTACCGATGAATTGGTTGAGCTCGCACAGAACAAACTTAAGTCGAAGGGTTGCGACATAATCGTGGCAAACGATGTTTCAGGGGGAAAGGTTTTCGGCTCCGACACCAACAGCGTTGTGGTTTTAACAAAAACAGGCACAAAGCTGGAGGCATCTGGATACAAAGGCGAGGTCGCCTCGGCAATCCTCGATATACTCTTCAAATAACGACTGGCGAAAAATGAGCGAACTTAGACTTTTTACTTCTGAATCTGTGACCGAGGGTCATCCAGATAAAATCTGCGATCAGATCAGCGACACACTTTTGGATGCAATCCTCACTCAAGATCCTCAGGCCCGAGTTGCAATTGAGACTATGGTCACCACTGGTCTGGTTCATGTAGCCGGTGAGCTGACAACTGAGGCATACATAGAGATACCCGAACTAATTCGTAAAAAAATCAACTCGATTGGTTACACATCATCAGACATTGGGTTTGATGGCTCAAGCTGTGGTGTATCGGTTTCAATCGGTCAGCAGTCTCCAGACATTGCTCAGGGCGTTGATAACGGTTTTGAACAGCGGGAGAAGTCATCTTCGGATCCTTACGACGCCCAGGGCGCTGGCGACCAGGGCATCATGTTCGGATACGCCACTAATGAAACTCCGACCCTCATGCCAACGGCTATTTCACTTGCCCATCAGTTGAGCGCAAAACTAGCAGAGGTCCGTAAGTCAGGTTCAATTGATTTTCTTCGCCCAGATGGAAAGACCCAGGTAACTATTGGTTACGAAGGGAACGTCGCTCGAAGCATTGAAGCTGTTGTGGTTTCAACACAACACAATCCTCACGTTAGCCAGTCAGACATTCGAGCTGCGGTTGCGGAGCTAGTAATTAATCCGGTGCTAGGGCTTTCGGGGCTAGAGAATAACGCTGGTGAATACCTGATCAACCCAACTGGCGTATTTATAACTGGTGGGCCAATGGGAGACGCCGGTCTTACCGGTCGCAAAATCATCGTCGACACCTACGGCGGGGCTTCCCGCCATGGTGGAGGAGCATTCAGCGGAAAGGATCCGTCGAAGGTAGACCGCTCCGCGGCTTATGCGATGCGTTGGGTAGCAAAGAACGTTGTTGCCGCTGGTCTCGCCGACAGGGCAGAAGTTCAGGTCGCCTATGCAATTGGAAAGGCAGCGCCGGTCGGGCTATATGTTGAAACTTTTGGAACCGAAAAAGTGTCTCAATCAAAGATTGTTTCTGCAATTAGAGAAGTTTTCGATTTGCGACCTAAGGCAATCATCGAATCTCTGAACTTGTTGCGCCCAATTTACGCACAAACTTCCACCTATGGACACTTTGGACGAGAGCTTCCCGATTTCACATGGGAAATGACTAATCGTGCCGATGATCTTCGCCGTGCAGTTGGAATCTAAACCAAATCAACTAGTGGCCCGAATTGCCATCGATTCGCCGCTGCCAAACCTTGATCGCCTGTTCGATTACTCGATTCCAACAGAACTAAAACACCTGGCAAATGTTGGTGCTAGGGTTCTAGTGCCATTCGGTCGCAGCAAAAAACATCTCGAAGGTTTTATAGTCCAACTGACTGATGGTTCGGATTTCACAGGCAAGTTAGCCGGGATCTCAGAAGTTGTTTCTCCAGTGCCAGTCTTGCCCGATGTAAGCTACAAATTCCTTCGAGCCATTGCAGATCGACAAGCATGTGCACTAGGAGATCTACTGAAGTTGGCCGTCCCTAGCAGATCCGTCGCGATTGAAAAAAAGTTCGTAATACAACAAGCCGGATACGCAACTAACAAGCAGAAAGCATCACCTAAGCTCACGGCCGCGGTTATAGAACCCCGAAACAACATCTGGGTTTCCCGAATGCTTGATTTCGCAAAAATCCAAATCGAGACTGGTTTTAGTTGCATATTGCTTGTTCCCGATTTTAGAGACCAAGCAGTACTAAAAAAGGCGCTTTCGGATGCCGGAATCGAATATGTCGATTACTCCTCAGATCGCAAACCTTCAGAAAGATATTTATCATTTCTCGCTTGCTTGAGACCTGGAACCCACGTGGTGGTTGGATCGCGAAACAGTATTTTCGCCCCGTTGAGTAATCTTGGCGGAATATACCTATTTGACGATTCCGATGACAACCTAGTTGAACCGACTTCGCCTTACACGCATGTCAGAGATTTGGTCTTACTAAGACAGAACCTGACAAATTGCGATCTGGCGATTGAATCGCACTACAGATCAACTGAAGTTCAAAGGTTGGTTGAGATTGGATTTCTAAAGGATTTAGCTGACGACTTTACACCACCAAAAATATCAGTCAGTGACGACATGGCGAAACTACCGACAATGGCCTGGCAGGCAATCAAGAAGGCCGCTCTGGATGAAGGTAGAGCTGTCTTGATCCAAGTTTCTTCAAGGGGCATAGCTCGCTCTACCTATTGCTTCGACTGTGGCGAGCGAGCCATGTGCCACAAATGCCATGGTCCGATATGGATTGATAACAGCAACACACCTCTTTGTCGCTGGTGCTCAGCCAACAATCTGAACTTCAAATGTTCATCCTGTGGCTGCATCAAACTTAGACAGGGCGGCGGCGGCGCAACGAGGACCGTGGCAGAAATCGGGAAGTCCTTTCCGGGAGCGCAAATCATCGAGTCAACCGGTGATCGACCCTTACTCGAAATAATTGCCGGAAAACGAATAGTGGTTTCAACCCCGGGAGCCGAACCGCGTGTAGAAGGCGGATACGCGTGTGTGGTAATTCTTGACGCGGCAAATGCGCTGGCCAGGGATTCACTTCGCGCGCAAGACATCGCCATAAGAAATTGGACGAATGCCTTCGCCTTGCTTTCTCGCGATGGTCGCGGTGTAATTACCGGACTCCCACAAGAACTGGGGCGAAATTTTGCCCTCTGGAATCTTCGTCAAATTGCGTCTACCGAATTAGCAAATAGAAGAGAACTAGATTTCCCGCCGGCTCTGCGTCTGGCAAGCATTCAAGGTGAAAAATCCGCCACGGCCGAAGCAATTGCCCAGCTTGACCGGTCGGAATATCAGATACTCGGCCCGATAAGTCTTCGTTCAGACACAACCAACATTGACAGTCGCTACCTGATCAAGTACCACTTCGGGCAAGGAGCCAAACTCGCTGTCGAAATAAGGGCTGCGATTGCGAAACTATCTTCAGGTTCTACCCGTCTTAGTAAAAGCGGAAGAACCACACGTGCAATAAAGGTGAGAATGGACGACCCCGAAGTAATCTAGTTCTCGGAGGCTCGATTTTGAAGATACTGTTTGCTGGCACGACAGCGCACGCTGCACAAGTGCTCAAGCATCTGGTTTCTTCAAAGCACGAAGTGGTCTCGGTGCTAACTAGGAAAGATGCTCCTGTTGGACGTAAGTCAGTCATCACACCCTCTCCTGTAGCAGCAGTTGCGACAGATTTGGGTTTGCCTGTAATCAAAGCCAACCAACTTGGTTCAGAAGAGAACCAATTGATAGCTGATGCCTCTCCAGATTTGGCTATTGTCATCGCTTATGGGGCCTTGCTCCCGGTTTCGACAATATCGATTCCGAACCATGGCTGGTTGAACCTTCACTACAGCCTGCTTCCGCAATGGCGAGGAGCAGCACCCGTTCAGCACTCAATACTCAACGGAGACAAAGTCACCGGAGTGACTATTTTCAGGCTTGATGAGGGAATGGATACTGGACCGATTCTGAGTCAAGTTCCCACAGAAATTCAAGCCGGTGAAACATCCGGAGACCTTCTGCAGAGACTTACCCACATTGGAATTTCGGCTCTTGACGAATGCTTGGCTTTGGTCGAATCGAATCTCGCTGTTTTCAAACCTCAGGTTGGACCAACTTCAATT
Organism: Actinomycetota bacterium; assembly: GCA_041181555.1. GTDB lineage: Bacteria > Actinomycetota > Actinomycetes > Actinomycetales > Microbacteriaceae > Rhodoluna. Next base: position 13,825 of record JBEGPH010000004.1, read on the forward strand.
GCTAGAAAACTTTCACGCAGCGACGCAAAAGTTGATTGGAGCGCTAACTCCGTAGCAGTCGAAAACCTTATTCTTGCCATGAACCCTGAACCTATGGCTTGGACACTACTCGCGAATCAACCTTTCCGAATTTTGTCAGCCCGCGCATCCAAAGTTCATGGCCCGGAGTTAACGGCTATGGAGGTTGGTTCTGTCTTCAATTTCAATAATCGGATCATGGTTAGCTGTGGAAACGAGACGGCATTGGAGCTCGTCAAGGTTCAGCCAAGCGGAAAAAAGGAAATGACTGCCGGCGATTGGTTTAGAGGGTTATCCGGCTCGGTTGTGTTCTATGGCTAAAACTCCTAGAACTAGCCGTGGTGTTGCTTATGAACTACTTCGGTCGGTAGAAGTTGATGATGCTTACGCGAATCTTGAACTACCGAAGCTAATTGAGGAATCCGGCCTAGATTCCAGAGATGCGGCACTCGCGCAGGAATTAGCCTTTGGGACCATTCGCAATCAATTACTTTACGATCGCGCAATCGAGGTGGGATCAGGGCGAAAGGTATCCGCGATAGATAAATCTTCGCTGCTACTCCTAAGACTCGGCGCACATCAATTACTCTCCATGAGAATTCCCGCTCATGCCGCTATTAGTGAAACCGTTGACCTCGCCAAAGTTGTCGTAAACGTCGGCGCAGGCGGATTCGTCAACGGAATCTTGCGTCGCATTTCCGAAAAAAATCGCACCGAATGGATAGATTTCCTTTCGGCACATGTTTCTGATCCAATTGAAAAGCTATCGGTTGAGTACTCGCATCCGGTATGGGTGATTCGTGCCCTGCAACAAGCCTTGAAGATTGATGGCCGTGAATCAGAGCTCGAGCCGCTACTTAGCTCTGATAACCAAGCACCCCTGGTGAATCTCGTCTTATTGCCTGGTAAAACGGCCGACACCTCGGAATTTGTTAGCGGTCGATCAAGTCCAATCGGGTACGTAATGCGTGACGGGGACCCAGGCAAATTAGCTCAAGTGCGCGATGGGCAGATGCGTGTTCAAGACCAAGGTTCGCAACTTTCTGCTCTACTACTGGCTAGATCTCGGCCGGTAGAGCAGGGGGAACTTTGGCTTGATCTTTGTGCCGGCCCAGGTGGGAAGGCAGCCGTGTTGGCGGCCGAAGCGAAAATAGGTGGCGCTCATTTTTACGCAAACGAAGTTGCACCACACCGAGCTAAATTGGTGCGACAAGCGCTAAGCAAGATCGATTGCGAGGTTGAAGTATCCGTCGCAGACGGTCGCGAATTTGGTACCGATTTCACAGGCAAATTTGATCGAATCATGTTGGATGCGCCGTGTACAGGCCTAGGAGCTCTCCGCCGGCGTCCGGAAGCACGCTGGAGAAAACAGCCCAAGGATGTTGCCGAGCTAACCAAATTGCAGCAAGAACTTGTCGACAGCGCATGGCAAGCGCTGAAGATTGGCGGAACACTTGCCTATGTGACTTGTTCACCGCATAGTGCTGAAACTGTTTCCATTGTTGACTGGTTGATCCGAAAGTACGGTAGGAGCGTTCAGTTATTAGATGCAGCGGATGTACTTCTCAAAATCAATCCGGAACTAAAGCTCAACCGTGCACGAAAGACCGTGCAGCTTTGGCCACAAGTGCACGAGACCGACGCGATGTTTATGGCTTTGCTCACCAAGCTAGACGATGGAACTAGGTAAGGTAATTTCATGTCCATTCGCGTGAATCCAAGTATTCTTTCGGCCGACTTTGTAAATTTCCAAAGAGACTTCGCAACCATCTCTCACGCGGATGCTATTCACGTGGACGTCATGGATAACCATTTTGTTCCAAATCTAACGTTCGGCCTACCGATGGTGAAACGTATGCAAGAGATAGCGGAATTACCTCTAGATGTTCACTTAATGATTGAGAATTCAGACCTTCACGCGCCTAAATTCGCCGAGGCAGGCGTTTTTTCGGTAACTTTCCATCTCGAAACCTCTGAGCAGCCGGCAGAGACGGCTAATAACATTCGAGCCGCCGGAGCCAGAGCCGGTCTTGCGATAAAGCCAAACACAAAATTGGATGAAGTTATTGAGTTGCTTCCCATGTTTGATCAGCTTCTGGTTATGACGGTAGAACCTGGCTTTGGAGGGCAAGCACTTATCGAGAGCACCCTGGAGAAAGTTACGGCTGCCCGTCGACGCATAAATTCCGAAAAACTAGACATCTGGCTCCAAGTTGACGGCGGCATCGATGAGTCGAACATCGAAAGAGTTGCGTCATTGGGTGCCGACACTTTTGTGGCAGGCAGTGCAGTGTTTAAGGCCCAAGACCGAAATCTGCAAATTGACCACCTCAGATCACTCGCTCAAGCTGGTTTCGAGCACAACCACCTGTAAAACAGCAGGCTGTCAGGGTAATCTAGACAGATGAAGACCTTCGAGCAGCTCTTTGCGGAAATCAAAGAGAAATCGCTACAGCGACCTGAGAACTCAGAGACTGTAAAGTGGCTCGATTCTGGTGTGCACACAATTGGCAAGAAAATTGTGGAAGAGGCGGCCGAAGTTTGGATGGCGGCCGAATACGAGGGCAATGACCGAACCGCTGAGGAAATTTCTCAGTTGATTTACCATCTGCAGGTTCTGATGACCGCAAAGGGTATCCAAATCGCCGACCTCGAAAAGAACTTCTAAAACCAGAAAAGAACCGAAAATGCTAAGAGTTGCCGTTCCAAACAAGGGAATACTGTCCGAAACAGCTATCCTGATGCTCAAGGAAGCTGGCTACGCTGTGCGCAGGGACCCTAAGGACCTTCACGTCGTAGACAACCAGAACCAAATTGAATTCTTCTACCTTCGTCCACGGGATATTGCCACTTACGTGGGGGCTGGTTCACTCGACCTAGGTTTTACCGGCTTGGACTTGCTGCTAGACAGTCGTTCTAAAGCAAAGCCAATTGCAAACCTGGATTTCGGCGGCAGCACTTTTCGCTTCGCCGGGCCGGTTGGTGCATTTACTGACATTAAGCAGCTATCCGGTAAGAGGATCGCAACCGCGTATGTAAATCTTGTCGAAGATTTTCTTGCGAAGCAGGGCATAAAAGCCGAATTGGTTCAGCTCGACGGGGCTGTAGAGGTGTCTGTGCGACTTGGTGTTGCTGATGCAGTAGCAGATGTTGTATCCACCGGAAATACTCTTCGTCAAGCTGGATTGGAAATCTTCGGGCCAACAATTCTGGAGAGCACAGCTCAATTGATTGTGGCTCCAAATCTCGATGTCGAATACGAGCAATTGTTGCGCAGATTGCAAGGCGTCATCGTCGCTCGTGAGTATGTAATCGTCGATTATGACTGCCCAGTTTCAATTATCGAAGAAGCTTCAAGGATTACTCCGGGTATCGAGTCACCGACGATTTCACCACTTCGCGATAGTGACTGGGTTGCAGTTCGGGCGCTAGTGAAATCAGCCGAAGTCAATAAAGTTATGGATGATTTGTACGCACTTGGTGCCCGCGCCATATTGGTTAGTGCTTTACACGCTGCGAGAATCTGATGTCACTCGCCGTGCGAGTAATTCCGTGCCTCGATGTTGCAGAAGGTCGCGTTGTTAAAGGCGTAAATTTTCTCAACCTGCGCGACGCCGGAGATCCAATTGAATTAGCGAGTCGCTATTACGACGATGGGGCCGACGAGCTTACTTTTCTAGATGTAAAGGCCACCGTCGACAACCGGTCAACCATGTATGACCTAGTTACCGCAACAGCGGAGAAGCTTTTCATCCCGCTTACGGTTGGTGGGGGAATCCGACAAGTTGATGACGTTGCGAGACTTTTGGAAGCTGGAGCAGATAAGGTTTCGGTTGGTTCATCTGGCATCAGTAACCCAAATCTTCTTACCCAGATTTCAAATCGATTTGGCAATCAAGTCCTGGTGATTTCTCTAGACCTTAAACGCTCACCACTAACTCCTAGCGGATTCGTGGTAACCACCCACGGTGGTCGTCAAGACACCAACCTTGATGCATTGGAATGGGTATCTCGCTGCCAAGAACTCGGAGCAGGAGAGCTGCTGGTGAATTCAATCGACTCCGATGGCACAAGAGCAGGGTTCGATGTTGAGATGATTTCGGCGGTGCGCGAGTTGAGTTCGGTTCCGGTAATCGCCTCAGGGGGAGCAGGCAAGGCCTCGGACTTTCCTTTTGCTGCCAAGGCCGGTGCCGACGCCATATTGGCAGCCAGTATTTTCCACGAGGGTTCGGTTAGTATTTCGGCAGCGAAGTCTGAGCTTCGTGATGCTGGATTCGAGGTTCGCTAATGCCGCTAGATAAGTCGACATTCAATCACTTGGCCTACGGGCCGGACGGTCTGATCCCGGCAATTGTTCAATCCGCGTCAACAGGTCGGGTACTAATGATGGCCTGGATGAACCGCGAATCACTTAGTCAGAGCATTGAGTTGGGTGAAACTGTTTTTTGGTCCAGGTCGCGTCAAGAATTTTGGCACAAAGGAGCCACATCGGGAAACACTCAACAGATTGTTTCTATCGAATCCGACTGTGATGCTGATTCGTTACTCATCAAGGTCAATGAGAATGGCCCGGCCTGCCACACAGGAACAGAGTCTTGTTTTGACGTGCAAACCATTTACCTCGCAATCGAGGATAAATGACATTGAATTTTTCGCTAGAGCAGATCGCTGAACTAAGCAGAAGCTATAACGTAATTCCGCTGTATAAAGCCATTCCGGTTGGAGCAGAAACACCGCTGACGATTTTTGAAAAACTTGGACAAGGCAAACCGGGTTCCTTTCTACTCGAATCGGCCGAGCAGGGAATCTGGTCGAGGTACTCATTCATCGGCGTTGAGAACCGAGGAGTGCTACTCAAGAAATCCGACGGTAGCGCTAAATGGAAATCGGTAAGCGGTCAATCGCCATTTCCTAATCGCAAAGCGGATGAGTTGGTATCAGGTGCTCTAGACGCAATTGAGCAAATCGGATCATCATGGAAGTCTCCAGTTCTCGAGAATCTTCCACCACTCACCTCGGGGCTAGTTGGCTTAATGTCTTGGGACCTGATTCGTGAAATTGAAAACCTTCCGCACTGTCCAAGGGCGGATTTCGAGGCTCCTTCAGTTTGCCTGAGCATGTGTTCGGAATTAGTAATAGTCGACCACCAAGAAAAAAAACTCCTAATTCTTTCAAACATCTTTGTCGACTCGAATTCGAAGCTAGAAAATCTCTACGCCAGCGCCAACTCAAAGATCCAAGAACTAGAAAAACAGCTGGCAACTACAACGACAGAAACACCGATTTCTAGGCATTTTGCTTCTAAACAGCCTATGAACAGGGTTACCAAAGAGGATTTCTTTGCTCAGCTGGATCGTGCGAAGCACTATGTGACCATCGGCGATGTGTTCCAAGTAGTTCTATCCCAGCGATTCGATATTGAAACCGATGCCACACCGCTTGAGGTTTATAGGCAACTTAGAGAGCTCAACCCGAGCCCCTACATGTACCTGCTTAATTTCGAAGATGACTCCGGCGATTTCGCAGTGGTTGGGTCATCCCCGGAAGCTTTGGTAACCGTTACAAACGGTCGGGCGGAAATGCATCCAATCGCTGGATCTCGACCTAGAGGTACATCTGTTGAAGCCGACGAAGAACTAGCTGGCGGCCTTATCGCCGACCACAAGGAACGAGCCGAGCATCTAATGCTGGTCGATCTTGCACGCAACGATTTACTCAAAGTCTGCGAACCAGACTCGGTTCGTGTAACTGAATTTATGCAAATCCACAAGTTCAGCCACATCATGCATCTGAATTCAACAGTTGAGGGTCAAGTTCGAAGCGGACAATCTCCAGTTGACGTTTTTCGTGCAACTTTCCCTGCGGGAACACTCAGTGGGGCGCCTAAGCCTCGCGCTCTTGAGATCATCGATGAATTAGAGCCTGCCAATAGAGGCGTATATGCCGGCGTTGTTGGGTATTTCGATTTCGTTGGAAATGCTGACCTTGCCATTGCGATAAGGTCTGCCTTCATGCGTGACGGCATGGCATACGTTCAAGCTGGTGCCGGAATTGTATTGGACTCAGTCAACGAGACTGAGTATCAAGAAACAATTTCTAAGGCAAGTGCGCCGATTCGAGCCATTCAACGGGCATCAGGTGAATAGTTGACTACAAATCGACGCTTTCAAGCTCTTTTACTGGTGATGCAACTGCTCGCTCTACTGCTGCTAACTCAGAATTGGTACTCAGTCGCGATGAACATCAATGGCAACAGCACCGAACTAGGAAGTTTTGATGGGGCAACCACCTATCCGGCATCAATGCCCGCAATACTTTTGGGATTGGCTGCTGCCGTGATCAGCTTTTTGGTTGTTGGTTGGTCCAGGAGGATAGTCTTCCTGACAGGATCACTGGTAAATCTGTTGTTGGCCTTCTGGCTTTCACTCCAAATTTCCACCAAGAACATCGCTGCATTAGACGTTCAACTTGATCGGCTTACTGGAATCGCAAAAACCCATGGAGTTTCCGGGCTATCTGTTTCGGTAACGCTCTATCCGTGGCTTTGGTTAGCGGCAGCAATCATTACCTCTGCCATTGCCCTTCGCCTCGCTGTTTCAAAGACGGCTTTCGTGAAACAGGGCAGTAACAAAAGAAGCTCCAAGGGCGAACAATTGACTGCAATAGACATCTGGGAACAGCAACGCGATTAGAATTTACTAAGTTCTAGAGAAAGGCTGACATGTCAGCAAACGTAAACGACCCTGGTCATGGCGACACCGTAGCCGCTTGGACAACAGTTATCGCCATTATCGTGGCTTTCACCGTGGCGACTCTTGGCGCCTGGTTCGCTAATGCGTCGCTCTTGGTAGCAGGAGGCGTGCTTGTCGTTGCCGGTCTAGTAGCTGGATTTGTCCTTAAGCGCGCCGGCTACGGAAAAGACGCGAAAAACTAGTGCTTGACGGCCTTTACGCCGGAGCAATTTCCGACGCCGAGGAGCGTCGAGCTAAATTACCGCTGAGCAAGGTGGAAGCGAGCGCTTTAGAACAGGTTCCCGCTCTCGATGCAGTCGAATTCCTTGCTCCAGGTGAAACCATCAAGGTACTGGCGGAGGTTAAGAGGGCCAGCCCATCTAAAGGAGATTTGGCCCAAATTTCTGATCCAGCCGCATTGGCCGAAATCTACGCCAACTCGGGGGCTTCCACTATTTCGGTGCTCACCGAAGCCCATCGCTTCAAGGGGAGCCTTGACGACCTGAGATCAGTTCGTGCCCGTGTTTCGGTGCCGATATTGCGAAAAGACTTCATCGCTAACGAGTATCAGGTTTTGGAGGCGCGTGCCGCCGGGGCAGACCTTGTACTGCTAATCGTGGCAGGCCTTGAACCTGCGAGGCTTATCAGACTTAAATCACTTATCGAAGACCTGGGCATGACCGCCTTCGTTGAAACCCATAGCGCCGACGAAGTTAAGTTTGCTGTAGACGCCGGAACTCAGTTGCTCGGCATTAATGCTCGTGACCTATCAACCTTTGAAACCGATAGAAACCTTTTTGGTCAACTAGTCGATCTAATTCCGGCCGAGACTATAAAAGTCGCAGAGAGTGCAGTTAGGAACGCAGATGACGTGCGCCACTACCGAAAAGCCGGCGCTGACGTAGTTCTAGTAGGCGAGACGCTAGTAACCGGGAATCCTGCCGAGTTACTCAAAGAGTTCACATCTATTTAGACTTATCCAGTGACTCAATCTCTTCGATCCGAACAAGGACCATACTTTGGTGCCTATGGCGGCAGGTTTGTGCCGGAATCCCTCATTGCCGCACTCGATCAGCTAGAGAAAACCTACAACGAAGCCAAGGGCGATCCTAGCTTCCAGAATGACCTAGCAGAGTTGCACCGAACCTACACGGGTCGTCCATCGATAATTACTGAAGTTAAGCGCTTTGCAGAACATGCAGGGCCGGTGCGCATTTTTCTAAAGCGTGAAGATCTTAATCACACCGGTTCGCACAAAATCAATAATGTGCTTGGGCAAGCATTACTGGCAAAGCGAATGGGTAAGAACAGAATCATTGCCGAAACCGGGGCAGGGCAGCATGGGGTAGCGAGCGCAACTGCGGCAGCGCTCTTTGGCTTTGAATGCGTCGTATACATGGGCGAAGTTGATACTGAACGTCAGGCACTAAATGTTGCTCGTATGAAGTTACTTGGTGCCGAAGTTGTACCGGTAAAAACCGGAAGTCGCACTCTTAAGGATGCGATCAATGAGGCGCTTCGAGACTGGGTAGCGAATGTTGATTCAACACACTATTTGTTAGGCACGGTTGCTGGGCCTCATCCTTTTCCGGCAATGGTTCGCGATTTTCACAGCGTTATTGGCGCTGAGGCGCGAGCACAAATGCTTAGCGAATATGGATTTCTTCCAGATGCTCTAGCCGCTTGCGTAGGTGGCGGTTCTAATGCAATTGGTCTTTTCCACGCTTTTCTGGACGATAAGCAAGTGGAGCTCTTCGGTTTCGAGGCTGCCGGTGAAGGTATGGATACCGACAAACACGCAGCAACATTGAATTTCGGAAAACCCGGCGTACTCCACGGTGCCAAGAGTTACATGCTTCAAGACGAAGATGGTCAAACCATGGAGAGTCATTCCATCTCGGCTGGACTAGATTATCCCGGTGTTGGACCGGAGCACGCATGGCTCAAGGACTTGGGTCGGGCCAACTATCAAGGCATAAGCGATGCTGAGGCCATGGATGCGCTGCGACTTCTAAGCAGAACCGAGGGGATTATCCCAGCAATCGAAACCGCTCACGCACTTGCCGGAGCACTAAAACTAGGCAAGACACTCAAGCCTGGATCAAGCATTCTGGTGAATCTGAGTGGCCGCGGTGACAAAGATATGGAAACAGCGGCAAAGTATTTTGGATTGATTTGATGAGCCTTACAGCAAAGCAATTTGAAGCGAACCAACATGCCGGCAGGGGAACCCTGGTGGGATATTTCCCAATCGGTTACCCGACACTGAGCGAGTCAATCGACGCGGCAATTGCAATGTGCGAGAACGGTGTTGATGTGCTCGAGCTTGGTGTGCCATACAGCGATCCGGTAATGGACGGCTTGGTAATTCAAGAAGCCACGGGTGAGGCTCTAGCCAACGGTTTCAAGCTTTCCCAGGTTTTCGAAGCAGTATCAGCAGTCACTAAAGCCGTTGATAAACCAGTTTTAGTTATGACTTACTGGAATCCGGTTCTTCAATATGGCGTCAATCGTTTTGCAGCAGATTTGAAGAATGCTGGCGGCGCTGGCCTGATCACGCCGGACCTTATTCCTGATGAGGCAAATGAATGGTTGAGTATCTCTGATGAGTTTGATCTGGACAGAGTCTTCTTAGCAACGCCAGAGTCATCTCCGTCACGTATGCAAAAGGCTTGCGAGCTCAGTCGTGGATTTGTCTACAGTGTGTCAACCATGGGTATCACCGGCACGCGAGATTCAGTAGATGATTTAGCCAAGAAAGTTGTATCGGCAGTTCGAGACACTAAGACAAGCCAAAACACTGCAGTTGGAATTGGAATTAGCACCTCGGAACAGGTACGAGAAGTAAATCGCTATGCCGATGGAGCCATTGTTGGCTCGGCGTTTGTTCGCGCATATCAAAACGGGGGATTGAGTGCGCTAATTGAAAAAGTAAAAGAATTAGATCCAAACAAGTAGAAGCGACATAAATGAACCCAATTTTCAGCATTCCTAGCCCAGCAATTTCGTATTTCGATCTTGGTCCAGTAAGGATTCACTTTTACGCATTGTTTATCTTGCTTGGCATCGCAATTGCGGTATTGATTGGTGCTCGCAGATTCAAAGCTCGCGGCGGAAACGGAAGTGCCATTCTCGACATTGCCATCTGGGCAGTTCCATTTGGCATCATCGGTGGAAGAATTTTTCACGTTTTGACGCATTGGTCTTTCTACTTCGGGGAAGGCAAAGACCTGACCAAGGTTTTCGCAATCTGGGAGGGCGGCCTGGCTATATACGGAGCTCTTATCTTGGGTACCGTTGGTGCATTTATTGGTGCCAGATTTGCCGGGGTGCGCTTTTTATCATTCGCCGATGCCGTCGCTCCTGGGGTCATCCTGGCACAGGCTTTTGGACGATTGGGCAACTACTTCAACCAGGAACTGTTTGGTCAGCCAACTGACCTACCCTGGGGCCTGCAGATTGACTCGCCAAATGATGCATTGCCGGTAGGCCTACCCCCGGAAACCCTATTCCACCCAACTTTTCTTTATGAGATCATCTGGAACCTGATTGGCTTTGCATTGCTGCTCCTGGTTGAGAAACGTCTGAAATTGCGCTGGGGTCAGGCGTTCGGTCTGTACCTAGCCATCTATTCGGTAGGACGATTCTGGATTGAGGGGCTAAGGATTGACCCAAGCGACGTATTCCTGGGCATCCGCACCAATCAGTGGTCGGCAATTCTCGGTCTAGCCCTCGGTGCAGCACTTATCTATTGGTCGCGCAGACGTCATCCGGGATTCGAAACTAGCGTTTATCTGCCAGGTAAAGAACCAGCCGGCGACCCTATTCAACCCAGCGATTCTTTGGTTGTTGAGCAGGCAAAATCTGGGGATGAGTTAGACTCAAAACAGCAGCAAAACTAGGTGGCAACAAGCCAAAACCTCAGTTCCAGCGCCAAAAGCGCAGATTTATATTTTTTGTAAATTTCTCGTTAGACGAGCTTTTGGGCCAACGTTGTCCCTCTGATGAAATCGATTGGAGTGTGGCATGCCTGGAGTATCGCCATTTGCAAAGTTCAGTACTGCGCCAGCAGCAACTGGGCTATACGATCCAGCGCGCGATCGCGACGCTTGTGGTCTTGCAATGGTTGCCACTCTTCGAGGCACTGCTGGTCACGATATTGTCGAAACCGCTCTAAACGCTCTTCGAAACCTTGAACACCGCGGAGCCGTCGGTTCTGACGCCGGAACCGGAGATGGCGCAGGTATCCTCACTCAAATCCCTGATTCGTTTTTCCGCGGGGTTCTAAGTTTTGATCTTCCTGCAAAGGGCACCTATGGTGCAGGTTTGGTATTCGTAGCCGATGATGAAATTTCAAAAGCTGAAGCTGGTTTTGAAAACCTCGCCAACGAAGAAAAACTTGTTGTACTCGGATGGCGTGAAGTTCCGGTTCGACCAGAAGTGCTTGGAGATCTTGCTCGAGAAGCAATGCCTTTGGTTCGCCAGGTGTTTGTCACTTCACCGGATGGAATAGCTGGAATTGAATTAGAACGTCGCCTATTCCGCTTGCGTAAGCGCAGCGAAAGAACGCTTGGAATTTATCACCCGAGTCTTTCGTCTCGCACAATCGTTTACAAGGGAATGGTGACAACTCTTCAACTTGAACCGTTCTATCCAGATCTTTCAGACGAACGATTTGAGTCGACGTTGGCTTTGGTTCACTCTCGATTCTCGACCAACACATTCCCTTCATGGCCGCTAGCCCACCCGTTCAGAATGATTGCCCACAACGGTGAGATCAACACCGTCAAGGGAAACCGAAACTGGATGCGAGCTCGCGAGTCACGCTTGGCATCTGACTTGCTTGGCGACTTGGGTCAACTAACGCCGATCATCACACCGGATGGCTCTGACTCCGCTTCATTTGATGAAGTAGTTGAACTTCTCTATATGGCAGGTCGTTCGTTACCTCACGCAATGATGATGATGATCCCTGAAGCCTGGGAGAAGCAGAGCGACATCGATGCTCAGCGCAAGAATTTCTACGAGTACCACAGCATGCTCATGGAACCTTGGGACGGACCAGCAGCAGTGGTTTTCACCGACGGTTCGCTTGTCGGAGCTACATTGGACCGCAACGGTCTGCGTCCGGGGCGCTACCTAGTTACCGACGACGGCTTAGTGGTGCTGGCCTCAGAGATCGGTGTTGCAAACATCGACCCAAGCAAAATCGTGCGAAAGGGTCGGTTGCAGCCAGGCAAGATGTTCCTCGCTGACACTGTTAACGGGCGACTCATTGGCGACGACGAAATCAAGGCAGAGATTGCAGCCCTTGAGCCATGGGGTGAGTGGTTGGATGACAACCGCATTCACCTTTCTGATTTGCCGGAGCGTGAGCACATCGCTCACACCGCAACATCGGTAAATCGCCGACAGAGAACTTTTGGTTACACCGAGGAAGAACTCCGCATTCTCATTGCACCAATGGCCAAAGCCGGAGCAGAGCCTCTTGGTGCAATGGGAAGTGATACGCCAATCGCGGCTATAAGTGATCGCCCGCGCCTACTTTTCGACTACTTCGTTCAGCAATTCGCACAGGTAACAAACCCTCCGCTTGATTCAATCCGTGAAGAAGTGGTTACCTCGCTAAGCACCGGAATTGGTCCGGAGCCTAATCTCCTGGAAGCCACTCCTGAGCACGCACGACAAGTGATTCTGGATTTCCCCGTTATCAATAATGATCAACTCGCAAAGATTAAGCACATCGATGTAAAGAAGGATGGCGCGGGCCACTCGTTCACTGCGAGCGGCCTTTACCGAGTAGACGATGGTCACGAGGCACTAGTCGAGCGCATTCGTGAGATATTCGATGAAGTTGATGAGGCAATCGACAATGGAGCGACTTACCTAATCCTTAGCGATCGTGACAGTAATCGCGAACTCGCGCCAATCCCGTCACTATTGCTCACCTCGGCCGTTCACCACCATTTGATTCGTTCAGGTAGGCGAACACACGTTGGTCTAGTTGTCGAAGCTGGAGACGTGCGCGAAGTTCACCACGTTGCAGCTCTGATTGGATATGGAGCTGCCGCTGTAAACCCATACCTGGCCATGGAATCAGCCGAGACCATGGTCAAGAACGGCACTCTTGCTGGACTCACCATTGAGCAAGCTTCCAAGAACCTGATCTACGGTTTGGGCAAGGGCGTTCTAAAGATTATGTCGAAGATGGGTATCTCGACTGTTGCGTCTTATTCGGGCGCTCAGGTTTTTGAAGCCATCGGCCTCAATCAAGAACTTGTCGACACTTACTTCACCGGCACCACAAGTCAACTCGGTGGCATTGGCATCGAGGTGATTCACGACGAAATTGCATCTCGCCACCACAGCGCTTACCCAATCGATACAGCAACTAATCCACACGAGTCTCTTGAAACTGGTGGAGAGTATCAGTGGCGTCGTGAAGGTCCGCCGCACCTTTTCAACCCTGAAACGGTTTTCAAACTTCAGCATTCCACTCGTAACAAGCGCTACGACATCTTCCGCGAGTACACAAAGGCGGTAGACGATCAGGCTGAACGTCTGATGACCTTGCGCGGATTATTCATGCTGCGCGAGGGAGTTCGCCCCGCTGTGCCAATTGACGAAGTAGAACCGATCTCGGAAATCGTGAAGCGATTCTCTACCGGAGCAATGTCTTACGGCTCCATTTCGAAAGAGGCGCACGAGACTCTTGCGATTGCAATGAACCAACTTGGAGCAAAGTCAAATACTGGTGAGGGCGGGGAAGACGTGGAACGTTTGCTCGACCCAACTCGTCGCAGTGCAATCAAGCAGGTGGCCTCTGGTCGATTCGGCGTAACCAGCATGTATTTGACCCATGCCGATGACATTCAAATCAAGATGGCGCAGGGAGCTAAGCCAGGTGAGGGTGGCCAGCTTCCACCTAACAAGGTTTACCCTTGGATCGCGCGCACTCGTCATGCCACACCTGGTGTGGGTTTGATTTCCCCGCCGCCACACCACGACATTTACTCGATCGAAGACCTAAAGCAATTGATTTTTGACGTCAAGCGAGCAAACCGTGCAGCAAGAGTCCACGTGAAGTTGGTATCTCAGGTTGGAATCGGAACTGTTGCAGCTGGAGTTGCCAAGGCTAAAGCCGACGTGATTCTAGTTTCTGGTCACGATGGCGGTACCGGAGCATCGCCACTTAACTCGCTCAAGCACGCTGGAACGCCATGGGAACTTGGTCTAGCTGAAGCACAGCAAACCCTGCTGATAAATAACTTACGCGATCGAGTTTCTGTGCAGGTTGACGGCCAGATGAAGACCGGTCGCGATGTAATTATCGCGGCACTTCTAGGAGCAGAGGAATTCGGTTTTGCTACTGCTCCTCTAGTGGTTGAGGGCTGCATCATGATGCGTGTCTGCCACCTAGACACCTGCCCGGTTGGTGTTGCTACCCAAAACCCGGTTTTGCGTTCTCGTTTCTCGGGTAAGCCTGAGTTTGTTGTGAACTTCTTTGAGTTCCTTGCTCAAGAAGTGCGTGAATACCTTGCTGCATTGGGCTTCCGGAGCATGGATGAAGCAATCGGTCACATCGAACTTATTGACGTCAACCGTGCGATCAGTCACTGGAAAGCCGACGGACTTGACCTGTCACCAATCTTGGCCCAGGCACCCGTTGCCCGCGATGCTTCACGACGACGAATTACCGTCCAAGACCACGAGCTAGACAAGCACTTCGATCACAAGCTGATTTCAGCCGCTGCAAAATCGTTGGAAGATGCCCAGCCAAAAGTTATCGAGCTTGATATCACAAACGTAGATCAGGCCGTCGGTACCATGCTCGGAAACGAGCTCACCAAGCGATTCGGTGCCGAAGGTTTACCAGATGGCACCATCGACATACGCCTCAAAGGCTCTGCCGGTCAGTCCTTCGGAGCTTTTGTTCCTCGCGGAATCAAGCTCACTCTTTCGGGCGACAGCAACGATTATGTGGGTAAGGGTCTATCAGGTGGAACCATCGTGATTCGACCTGATGAGGGAAGCATTTTCGCTGCAGAAGAGAACATCATCGCCGGGAACGTTATCGGTTACGGCGCTACCAGCGGAACCATGCTGCTTCGAGGAATTGTCGGAGAAAGATTCCTGGTTCGCAATTCCGGTGTAAACGCAGTGGTGGAGGGCGTTGGAGACCACGCACTCGAATACATGACCGGCGGTTGCGCCGTGATTCTTGGTTCGGTGGGTCGAAACCTTGGTGCCGGTATGTCGGGTGGTGTTGCCTACGTATACAAACTTCGTGCCGACCACATTAACGCAGAAGCTCTAAAAGCAGGCGAACTGCACATCGGTGAACTCGAAGATGTCGACAAAAAACGACTTAGAGCGCTTCTTGAAGAGCACCTCACTGAAACCGGGTCAGCCGTCGCCGAACGCGTGCTCGCGAACTTCAACGAAGAGGCGAAGCACTTCGTTCGAGTTCTACCTTCGGACTACGCGGCAGTGCTAAACATTCGTTCTCGTGCCGAACAAAATGGTATTGACCCAGATCACGAGAGTGTCTGGCAGGAAATTTTGGAGGTTACCAATGGCTGACCCAAGAGGATTCCTCAAAGTTACCGAACGTCAGACAGCAGAACGTCGCCCAGTTTCGATTCGTATCCGCGACTGGAATGAAGTTTACGAAAAGCGCGATCCGGCTGTGCTTACTCAGCAAGCTGGACGCTGCATGGATTGCGGAATTCCTTTCTGCCACCAGGGCTGCCCGCTCGGTAACTTGATCCCTGAATGGAATGACCTAACCTGGCGAAACCAGGGGGAGCAAGCAATCGAAAGACTGCACGCAACCAATAACTTCCCAGAGTTCACCGGAAGACTGTGTCCAGCTCCTTGTGAATCCTCATGTGTTCTCGGCATCAATCAACCTGCCGTGACGATCAAGGAAATCGAAGTGTCTATCATCGACAAGG
This sequence comes from Actinomycetota bacterium, assembly GCA_041181555.1. Classification (GTDB taxonomy): domain Bacteria; phylum Actinomycetota; class Actinomycetes; order Actinomycetales; family Microbacteriaceae; genus Rhodoluna. Next base: position 29,531 of record JBEGPH010000004.1, read on the forward strand.
CATTCGACAACAACTGGGTTAAGCCACACGCGCCAGAAAGACTCACTGGAAAAACTGTTGCGGTAGTGGGTTCCGGGCCAGCCGGTTTAGCTGCGGCACAGCAACTCACGCGCGCCGGTCACACGGTAGCTGTTTACGAACGCGACGATAAAATCGGTGGACTGCTTCGCTATGGAATCCCGGATTTCAAAATGGAGAAGCACCACATCGATCGTCGAATCGCACAGATGGAGGCGGAGGGAACTCGCTTCCGTTCTGGAGTTGCAATTGGCACAGACATCACTTGGGATGATCTTCGTTCACGCTACGACGCAGTAGTTGTAGCTACTGGCGCAACTAAACCACGCGACCTCAAGATACCTGGGCGTGAATTAGAAGGTGTGCACTTTGCAATGGATTACTTGGTTCAGGCAAACCGTGTAGTCGCAGGTGAATCGATTGCAAATCAAATCGTCGCTGATGGAAAGCACGTGATTATTCTCGGTGGTGGAGATACCGGAGCAGACTGTCTTGGCACCGCGACCCGTCAGGGAGCACTTTCAGTAACAACTCTCGCAATCGGAAAACAACCACCAACCGAACGAACAGCAGGACAGCCTTGGCCCACAATGCCAAACCTTTTCGAAGTTTCCAGTGCACACGAGGAATTTGGCGAGCGCCAATATCTCGCATCAACTGTCGAATTCGTGGGCGAAAATGGAAAACTCACCGGCATTAAAGTTGCTGAAACTGAATTCGTCGACGGAAAACGCCTACCAAAGGCCGGTACGGAAAGAATAATTCCTGCTGATCTGGTTTTCCTTGCTCTCGGATTTACCGGAGCAGAGGAAGAAACTCTAACTGCTCAGGCAAAAACGGAGTTTGACGACCGTGGAAATGTTGCACGCGATGCCGACTGGTCAACAAATCAGGACGGGTTCTTCGTTTGTGGCGATGCTGGTCGCGGCCAAAGCCTGATTGTCTGGGCTATAGCAGAGGGTCGTGCAGCAGCAGCAGCCGTGGATAACTATCTCGAGGGCATAACCGAACTTCCATCACCAGTAAAACCAACCGACAAAGCATTGTCGCTATAGAAATACCAACAGGAAAAGGATCAAATGAGACGCGCAAAGATTGTTGCCACGCTAGGACCGGCAACCTCGAGTTATGAGCAGATTCGAGCAATCATCGAAGCTGGAGTTGACGTCGCTCGTATGAACCTTAGCCACGGTAGCTACGACGTTCACGAAGAGATTTACCGAACCGTTCGTAAGGCCGCAGCGGATGTTGGTAAGGCTGTCGGTATCTTCGTTGACCTGCAAGGTCCAAAGATTCGCCTCGGTCGCTTTGCCGATGGCCCCGTGATGCTTGAGAAGGGAGCCACCTTCAAAATCACAACCGATGATATTCAAGGTGATGTAAACATTTGCGGCACCACGTTCAAAGGCTTGCCAGGAGACGTCAAGCCAGGTGACCTACTCCTAATCGACGACGGTAAGGTCGGTCTACGCGCTACTCACGTTGACGAGCGCACCGTAACGACTATGGTCGAGGTTCCTGGAACGGTCTCCAATAACAAGGGAATTAACCTTCCGACTAGGCGTTGACATGATCGCGCTTTCGTTTGTCAGAAACGCATCTGACATTGTGCGCGTTCACGAAATCATGAACGAGGAAGGCAAGTACCTTCCAGTTATTGCGAAGATCGAAAAACCTCAGGCTGTTGCAGCTCTAGAAGAAATCATCGATGCATTCGATGGCATCATGGTAGCTCGCGGTGACCTCGGAGTAGAACTTCCACTTGAGGAAGTTCCACTGGTACAAAAGCGTGCAGTCGAACTTTCGCGTCGCTGGGCAAAGCCTGTAATCGTCGCAACCCAAATGCTCGAGACAATGATCGAAAACTCCCGTCCGACTCGCGCTGAGGCATCTGACGTTGCAAATGCAATTCTCGACGGTGCCGACGCAGTAATGCTCTCGGGTGAGACTTCAGTGGGTAAGTGGCCGGTTGAGACCGTCGAAGTTATGGCGCGAATCATCGAGTCGACTGAGGAAAACGGATTGGATCGCATTCCTGCGCTTGGCACCCGCCCGCACACTCACGCGGGCGCGGTATCTCTCGCCGCCGTCGAAATCGCGGAGTTGCTGGGCTCAAAGTATGTCTGCGTGTTCACAGAGTCGGGCGATTCACTACGCCGCGTTGCGAGACTTCGCTCGGCAGTACCGACACTTTCATTTACCCCTAGTGAAGAGGTTCGAAACCGACTTTCGATGGTCTGGGGATCGAAGAGCTACCTCGTTTCACCGGTAACCCACACCGATGAGATGATGCACCAGGTTGATGAGATTGTTCTCGCCCAAGGGCTAGCCCAGGTGGGCGATGAAGTTGTTGTTGTCGCTGGTACACCACCTGGAATCCCTGGTTCTACTAACTCTCTGCGAGTACACAAAGTTGGCGATGCAGTGAATCAGGCAGCCCCTGGCTATGCGCGACGCTAATGATTAAGTGAAAAAACCCCGAGAAATCGGGGTTTTTTCAATTTGTGCCGAAGGCGGGACTTGAACCCGCACTCCTTTCGGAAAAGCATTTTGAGTGCTCCGCGTCTGCCATTTCGCCACTTCGGCGGCAACC
>JBEGPH010000005.1:0-26694 GCA_041181555.1 Actinomycetota bacterium
GTTTCTTCGTTAGACGACCACATCGAGAGTCAGGTTGCAAAACTATCTGTGCGCCGAGACAGCATGGCCTGGTTTCACTACGAAGTGCGTTCGACCGCAGAGTGGGCAGAGGTAAGTTTTCACTACATGGATCTATGGCTTCTAGCCGAAGAGCTTCGCGATTACGCGGGCGATTTTAAGGTGATTTCACCAACCGAGCTCGCTGAAGCCATCCAGATTGGCTACGAGAAGGTGGCGGCTGATCATGGCTAAGAATTACAGACCAACCGGTCAAGAGCGCTTCAACTTCATTGCGGCTCTAATTGCCTACGTGATTCATAACGATTATTCGACAGTTGAAGAAGTGGCCAAGCACTTTGAGGTGTCAGAAGATTACGTGCGTGAGGCACTAAGCACCATGGTCAACACAGCATCTATGCGCCCAGACATGGAGCAGACCTACTACATGTACGACGAAGACGAATTGGATGACGGAGTAATCCATTTGATTCAAGTGGACGGATTCGATGAAGTTCCGAAACTTTCCGGAAGACAAGCGTCGGCCATTGCAGCCGGGCTTTCGTACTTGAGTACGCTGCCAGATTTCACAAACCAGGATGAAATCGCCGAATTGCTTGACTTACTAGGAAAAGGATCCGTTGTCGATTCGGTGCAAATCTTTGATTACAAGCCTGGGACCATTGACGCCGATGCAGCAGTGATCAGAAGGGCAATTCTGGCCGGACATCGCATATCTTGCGAGTATGTCAATCAGCGTGGTGAAAAGAGCGTTCGTGAAATCGATCCGATTCGCCTCGACCCGCGTGGTGAGCTGTGGTTCCTCAAAGGCTATTGCCTAAAAAACAAGGCACTCAGAAACTTCCGCTTAGATCACATGCGAGCCGCTGAAGAGCTGGATGTGCCGATAAGCGAAGAAGCCAGGGCAATCGGTGAAGTTGTGGATGAGGAGTACACCACCTCAGAAACCGACATCGAAGTTATCGTTGAAGTTGAGCCGGAGGCATACTCTCTGATTTCTGACTTTGGCGCCGAAATTCAAAGTCAAGACAAAAAAACCGGAAGAGTCCGAGCCTCTATCAAGGTTGGCTATCTGCCAACTTTGGGAAGAGTGATTAACCACTATGGTGGGGCAGCGAGGGTCATCGCACCTGAAATCGCACGTAAGGTTGTCCGAAATTACGCACTAACCGCCCTTGGTAGACCACTAGACGATCAATTGAACGAGGACTAATGGCGTCTTGGGTTTGGTGGATTATCTGGGCAATTCTGGGATTATTCTCCCTTGGTTACTTGGCCTATCGTATTTATGAACTATTGGCAAAATCCGGTAGGGCGCTTCAAGAGGTCGAGAAAACTGCCAAATTATTCGAACCTCTGGTTGCTGCGCTAGACCAAAAACCGACTCCTGCTGAATTCGAGGGAAACCTGCTTGACGACCCGGCTCCGCTGGTCGCCGATTATGTTCGGGGTCTCAAGCGGCGCGAGGCCAAGCGGGCTGAACGACAGCGTAGGCTTATAAACAAGCTCATTGATTTCAACGAAAGCGAGTTCAAACCATGATTGGTACCCTCGAACGCCTCTGGCCGATCATCATTCTGATCGTTGTACTTATCTGGGGTGGACCCAAGCTTCCTGGCATGGCTAAGAACCTCGCTCAGTCTCTTAAAACATTCAAAAAGGAAATCAAAGACGACGAGAGCCCTAAGGAAGACAAGAAGAGCGATTCCTCAAAGGAATAACGCCATCTAGCTATGGCACGCAGAAAAAACCCACAAGCCACGATGAGCCTTCGCGGCCATTTAGGTGAACTTAGAAAACGACTCTTCTGGTCGGCCTTATTTTTCGCAATCGCCACGGTAATAGGTTGGTACCTATTCGATCCCGTTTTTGAGGCGTTGCAACGTCCGATTGTCGAACTTGCAAAGAGCAAGGGAATCAACGCGACTATCAACTTCAACTCAGTTGTTTCGGCCTTTGATCTGAGGATGCAAATTTCAATGTTCCTCGGCCTAATTATTTCCAGCCCATTTTGGTTGTGGCACCTTTGGGCATTCATCACTCCAGGTTTAAAGAAAAACGAACGAAGATACAGTTTGGGATTCCTTTTTTCAGCCTTTCCTCTTTTTCTAGCGGGATGCGGCCTCGCCTGGTACTCGCTACCAACTTTTGTGAAGGCATTGTTGGCCTTCACGCCAGCAGGAAGCGCAAACATAATCAGCGCCAGTGACTACATTCTTTTTTCACTTCGAATCCTTTTAGTGTTTGGCCTCGCTTTTGTACTGCCGGTCGTGCTCGTCCTGCTAAATTTCCTTGGCATTCTGAGCGCAACATCTATTCGAAAATCCTGGAGGATTGCAGTCTTCTTGAGCGCGTTGCTAGCAGCAATGGCCACGCCTACGGCAGACCCGATGTCAATGTTTTTTCTCATGATTCCGCTCATTGCTCTTTTTTACCTAGCAGTTGGAATCGCTACTCTTCGAGAAAAAGCTCTATCCAGAAAACTGGCTAGCCAAGAGTGAACTCTGAACTAAGCCCTGCGGAACGCTTCGCCAAAGCCAAAAAGAGCAGGAAACATGGCGCCGTTACCGAGTTCACCGAATTGCTCAACTTTCCACTTGACCCGTTTCAAGAGCAGGCCTGCCAAGCTTTAGCCGAGGGCAATGGAGTGCTCGTCGCGGCACCAACTGGAGCCGGAAAGACTATTGTCGGCGAATTCGCAATTCATCTGGCAATTCAAGAACAACAGAAAGTGTTCTATACAACTCCGATAAAAGCACTGAGTAACCAAAAATATTTGGAATTGGTTAATCGCTACGGACAAGAGCGGGTCGGGCTCCTAACTGGAGACACCAATCAGAATGGCGATGCTCAAATAGTTGTGATGACCACAGAGGTCTTGCGCAACATGATCTATGCCAACAGCAATAATCTGATCAGCCTTGGTTATGTGGTCATGGACGAAGTTCACTATCTTGCGGATAGATTCCGAGGTGCGGTTTGGGAAGAAGTCATTCTCCACCTACCAAAGGACGTACGAATAGTTTCGCTCAGCGCAACCGTTTCAAATGCTGAAGAATTTGGTGCTTGGTTGGATGAAGTACGCGGGAATACCAAAGTAATTGTTAGCGAACACCGACCGGTTCCACTTAATCAACATGTTCTCTTTGGGAATGAACTCTTAGAGCTATTTGACGGGAAATCAAATTCGGTAAACCCCGAACTTACGCAGAAACATAACAACAAGCTTCGGCAAAACACCGCTCGACCAAATCGCGGTAGGAGAGGCTATCCAGGCGCTCCTCGAAACGAGAGCGTGATTCCTCGAATAAGTAAGCCGGAAATAGTCGACATTCTTGAAGACGCAGACTTACTGCCAGCTATTTTCTTTATTTTCTCGAGAGCTGGCTGCGAGGCGGCGGTCAAGGCATGCGTCCACTCATCCATTCGACTCACCACGACTGAAGAAAAACAGGAAATTCGTCGAATCGTTGAAGAGAAGTGCTACAACATCGCTGATGAAGACCTAAACACCCTCGGATATTTTGAATGGCTTTCAGCGCTCGAGAGGGGAGTGGCAGCACACCACGCGGGCATGCTCCCGGCCTTCAAAGAGGTAGTAGAAGAGTTGTTCCTGAAAAAGCTCGTTCGTGTGGTCTTCGCCACAGAAACACTATCGCTTGGAATTAACATGCCCGCTCGAACCGTAGTTCTAGAGAGGCTAGACAAATACAACGGGGAAGGGCGAGTTCAGATCACTCCCGGAGAGTACACGCAGTACACGGGCCGAGCCGGTCGCAGAGGCATTGATACCCAAGGTCACTCGGTTATCCAATGGGCCGCAAACTTGGAACCAAACACAGTTGCGGGTTTGGCCAGTAAGCGAACATACCCTCTAATCAGCTCGTTTAGACCGACACACAACATGGCGGTAAACCTTGTTGAGGCATTCGGTAGGGAAAGAGCAAGAGAAGTATTGGAAACTTCCTTTGCTCAGTTTCAGGCAGACCGATCTGTGGTTGGCCTAGCAAAGGGATTGCGGGAAAAGCAGACCACGCTGGATGGCTACGCAGATGCCATTAAGTGCCACCTAGGCGACTTTATGAAGTACGCCTCTATCCGCAGAGAAATCTCCGACCTTGAAAAAGAGTTCGCTTCATCGCGGATACGCGCAGAACGCGGCAAAGACATTCGTGTCAGTAAAGGTCGTCACGAGAAAGAGCGGCACCTCAACCAACTCAAAAAGGACCTCAAGCAACACCCTTGCCACAATTGCAACGACCGCGAGGCACACTCCCGTTGGGCGGAGAGATATTTCAAACTCAAGCGCGAATTAGATGCATCCTTGTCTCAGATAGACGGGCGCACAAATCAAGTGGCTCGCACCTTTGACCGGATTTGTTCACTACTTGAGGAACTCGAATACATTGCATTTGATGGAGATGAGACCGTCGTACTCGAGGCAGGTAAGACACTCTCCAGGATATATGGTGATCGAGATCTGCTTATCTCCGAAGCACTTAGACAGGGTACCTGGGTAGGAATGGACTCAGCTGGACTTGCTGCACTGACCTCCGCTCTGGTTTATGAGGCGCGTCGTGAAGAAGAACTTGAGGTGAGGGTTCCAAAAGGCAATTTCTCAGATTATGCAGAAAAGACAGTCGACCTTTGGTGGGAGCTGGAATCGCTTTCCAAGAAACATAAATTGCCAAGCACCAACCAACTCGATTTCTCAATAAGTTACGCATTTCACCGGTGGGCGTCCGGGGCTCGACTTGACCAAGTGCTTGAAATCGCCGACCTACTTCCCGGAGACTTTATTCGTTGGGCAAAGCAGGTAATCGACGCTTTAGACCAGATCGCGCAAAGTGCAGAAGGAAAGATTTCGGAAACTGCCAAGAATGCCATTGATCAGGTGAAACGAGGAATTGTTGCGTACAGCTTCTACGGCTAGATCCACGTTGATTCTGAGCCTCTTCGGCCTCACGGGTGGCCTCATTTCTTCTATGGCATATCCAAACAACTCGATCTGGATTGCAATTTTTCCGGCAACAATCCTGATTGTTTATGCGATTACCGCAGCACCAACCAAAGCCTCCTGGGTAGTTGGCTTCGTTGCAGGCTTCAGCTTTTATGCCAGCCAAATCCCTTGGATGACCGTTTATCTGGGGCCGGTGCCTTGGTTAGCGTTATCGGTACTAGAAGGCGCGATTTTCGCCGTCGGTGCCTTAGCGATAAATCTAAGTTGGCGCTCAACTTTATTTAATAATTCCCCGATGCTTAAAGCACTGGCAATTTCAAGCCTTTGGGTAGCCAGGGAGTGGCTGGCTTGCAATTTTCCATACGGCGGATTTCCTTGGTCACGACTTTCCCTCTCTCAATCAAATTCACCGCTGGCGAATTGGGTGTATTGGGGTGGTGACTCGCTGCTGAGCTTCGTAATCATTTTTATCGTTGTTTTAGTCATGCTCACCTGGAGTAATAGGCTTCGACCGACACAGTGGGGAAGTAGTCCGGTTGCCGCCTTGATAGCCCTAATCTTTGTAATCCCACTAATCACACCACTGAGCAATTCGGCAGACCAGGGCAAGATTGATGTCGCTGCTGTGCAGGGGAACGCGAACGCCGGATTATTTGCTAATCCAAAACCAGGAAGCATTCTCCAGAATCATTTATCCGCCACCAAACCGCTGCTGAACCAAAAAAGAGTTGATCTAGTAATTTGGCCGGAAAATGCCGCTGATCTAAATCCACTGGAAAATAGCCTGGCTAAGTCTCAAATCGCTCAATTGGCAAGTCGCCTTAAAGCCCCAATAATTTTTGGCACCATTACAAGTCGCGGCGGAGATATTTACAACAGCTCGATTCTTTGGAATCCGGATGTTGGCGCAACTGACTGGTACGACAAGAAGCGCCCTGTTGCATTTGGCGAGTTTGTTCCGGATCGTGAATTTTTTCATCTTTTAGCACCCGACCTTATCGACCTAATCCCGCGCGGTTACAGTTTTGGAACCCGAGACGGGATTTTCAATATTTCAAGCGATTCGAAGGTCTCCGCAAAACTTGGGACGATGATCTGTTTTGAAGTAGCGGTGGATGACATCACTAGAGACTTGGTGAAACAAGGAGCCCAGCTTCTGGCAATTCAGACCAATAACTCCGACTTTGGAAAGACCAACGAATCAGCGCAGCAATTGGCTATTGCGAAGCTCAGGGCAATTGAATCGGGTAGAGCGGTAATCAACATTTCTACGGTTGGACTATCGGCGATAATTCTCCCTACCGGAGAGGTTATTGATTCCCTGCCAAGTTATACGCCTGGAATAATGAGGCAAACTCTCCCGCTGAGAAGCGGCATCACGCCGGCAATGGCAATTGGTGGATATTTGGAAATTGCTAACAACTTTTCGGCACTTGGGCAGTTTCTGGTTATCTTTTGGTTAGCGAGAGCAAGGAGGGTTAGAGGTGCCTGACCGTTTCTTGGTGATTATGCCGACGTATAACGAGATTTCAAATCTTGAGCATTCTGTTGATGAACTATTTAAGTTCAACAAGAATATTGACCTTTTGATTGTTGATGACAATAGCCCCGATGGCACTGGCACCTTGGCAGACGAGATTTCAAAGAAGTTAGAACGAGTTCAGGTTCTCCACCGTCCTTCTAAACAAGGGCTTGGTCCGGCATATCTCGCGGGTTTTGATTTTGCATTTAAGAACAACTATGAATTTGTCATCGAAATGGACGCCGATGGTAGCCATCGCGCTTCCGATTTGCCAAAAATGATGAACCTTACAGGGGACGCTGATTTGGTTATTGGTTCACGATGGATCTCCGGCGGTAGCGTTTTGAATTGGCCGGCCCACCGCAAAGCTATATCAAAAATTGGCAATTGGTACACGCGAATTATGCTGCAGTCGAAGGTGAAAGACATGACAGCGGGTTTTCGAATTTACCGGACTGAACTTTTGAAGCACTTGGATTTGGCTACTGTCTCGTCTCACGGATACTCATTTCAAGTTGAAATGGCGTGGCGCAGCATAAGAAAAAAAGCGAGAGTTATTGAAGTGCCGATCACTTTTGTAGAGCGAGAGCAAGGCGTTTCAAAGATGACAGCCGGAATTGTCGCAGAGGCTCTTTGGCTAGTGACTCGGTGGGGTATAGCTAGATTAATTTCGCGTAGAAATTAAATCTCTGCTTTGCCGGTAGCGCGGCGAGCTCGAATGTATTCGATTCTTTCTTTTAGAATCTCTTCGAGTTCTTCCTTGGTGCGGCGCTCGAGAAGCATTTCCCAGTGGCTGCGTCCTGGTCGGTCGTGCGTTACTTCTAACTCAACAAACTTGCCGTCTTTGACCAATGCGGCCTGCTCAGAGCACTGGCGGCATTGCCAAAATTCAGGAACTTCTGCGTCGGCTGCGAAAACTAATTCAGTGGCATGTCCGTTACCGCACTTGTAAACAAAGTTGCTTCTTTCAACAAAATTTACGCCGACTTCATTTTCTAGACTTTGTGCACCCAGACGCATACCGCGCATTGTTGATTCAGACATGATTTCCTCCTGCTAACGCCATTTTGTGGCTGTCGACTACAACCAGAAATTGGGGAAATTTATTCCGCTTTTATGGCTTTTTCAGTTCAACCATTAGATCTGTGCGATCTGTAACAATTCCATTGGCCCCAATACTTTGCAGGCGCAGAGCCTCTTTGGGGTCATTAATTGTCCAGTAAATTACTTCGACATCATGTCGTTGAACTGACGTTATGAACTTAGGGGAGTCGAGGCGTAAAACTCCGTAAGACACAGGTATTTGCAAGGCATTAACTTTTTTCAATAAATATCTAAGCCCGATACCTATCCGGTAGCTAAACCATATCCGCAACAGCATTGAAGCCGATGGAGAAGTGGCCGCTCCAGTAATTGCTGCAACTGCCTTTGTACGTCTTTTTTCACTGAAGCTGGTCAGTAAAACTCTTGATTGTGCATTATGCGCCTGGATTGCTCGGGATAAGTCTGGAATTGCCTGCGCTGCTTTTACATCAATATTTATTTTGGTTTCAGCAAATGCTGTCAGAATCTGCTCAATTGAGGGGATTGAACCACCGTGATTCAGTTTTACCTGCTGTAACTCACTCCAGGATTTGTCAGAGATTCTTCCACGCTCTGTGCTCACTCGATCCAAAGTTTCGTCGTGAAATACCACTGCGACTCCATCTCGACTGCACTGAACATCAAGCTCGAGATAGTCAGCGCCTGCAGACAGAGCTACTTCAAAAGCGAGGATCGTGTTTTCGTCTCGAACTGTTTTTTCCGAATCGTAGACCAAGCCTCGATGAGCGAAAATCTTGAATTTATTTCGCGGGTCAAGATACTCGTGACGCATCTACTGTTCCTTTCCCGCAGTTCTATTCACCTAGGCTAGGGGAATGATTAATGTTCGATCGATGACCAGACTACTTTTGGGTTTGTTCATTTTCGGACTCGCACTGGCCTTGATGGTTAAGGCGCACATTGGAATCCCTCCCTGGGATGTGCTTGGTCAGGGCATTTCAAAAACATTCGGGATCACTTTTGGCCAAGCAACCATCGTGGTTTCAGCAATCGTTCTTCTGGCTTGGATTCCACTCAAAGTAAAGCCCGGCCTGGGCTCAGTTTTAAACGCTCTGTGCATTGGACTTTTTGTCGATTTTTGGCTGCCGTACGTGCCAGAGTTTGAAAACTATTGGTCAAACCTGCTGATGTTTCTCTTAGGCATGGCTACTGTGGCATTCGCCACGGGTCTCTACATAAGCGCCAAGCTAGGCAGCGGGCCGCGAGATGGCCTCATGATTGGCACACACAAAGCTCTGGGTTGGCCGCTCTGGTTAGTCAGAACGATGTATGAGGGCACGGTGCTCATAATCGGTTTCCTTCTTGGCGGCCAGGTTCGCGAAGGTACCGTGATTTTCGCGGTCTGCATCGGTTACCTAATGCAATCGGCCATGAAATTCTTCAAAATTCAGAAATAAACAAATGCGCCCGGGACAGCATCGAGAAACAGCACGAGTATTGCTAGTGGACTCTGAAAGCCGGATTTTTCTGTTAAAAACCCATTTCGACCCAGAAGTCCAGTTACCACCCAGATGGATAACCCCGGGCGGCGGGATAGATGCCGGTGAGAGCCCAATCGAAGCTGCGATACGCGAATTGCATGAAGAAACCGGGATTCTGGTGGATCCTGAAGACCTAGGGCCGCAAATTTGGCAAACCGAGGGAATTTGGCGCTGGGGTGACGGGATCAACCAGCACAGTTACGTGGATTACTTTTTCCAACTCACAGTTGATGAGTTTGTCCTTGACGATTCAAACTGGACCGATGACGAACGACGAGACGTTTTGGAACATCGCTGGTGGAAGCTCAGCGATTTAATTGAATCCGGCGAATCCGTGGGACCGGTCGGGTTGGTTGAGTTCTTGAAGCACCACCTGCCTTAGGGATTTTCCCTTTCGCCGATAATGTACATTATGTCAAGTAGTGGAAATCTGGCGCCTATAGGCACTTCTCCGCAAATTGCGTGCGTGGCTAATTAGTCCGCTTGAGTTGCCGCAGTCCACTGCGACAATTTCTCGGCGGCGGCGCCTGAGTCGATCGCTGCAAAAGTCTTAGCCAAAGCATCCTTGAACGCAGCATCTAGCTGCTGCTGGCTATCAATCTTGGCTCCACTCAGCCCGTAAGCCACCAATCCACCAGCGGCATTCAGAGCCACTACCTCCCGCACGGCGGCCAGGTTACCGGACAGGTCGCCCGTAAACAGCGAGCGCGTAACCTGGGCGTTGTGCTGAGGGTCTCCGCCGATCAATTCTTGGAGTTTTGCCGTTTTGAGGCCGAAATCAGCCGGATTTAGACCGAATTCACGGACCTCTCCCCCTTGAACTAGCCAAATTTCACTTGAACCGGTGGTGGTTAGCTCATCGAGACCGTCTGAACCCCTGAAAACTAGGGCATTACGCCCGCGAGCGGCCATCTCGGCGGCCATAAGCGGCGCAATTTGACGGTTTGCCACACCCAGAGAAGTGGCTACCGGTTGGGCCGGATTGGCTAACGGACCAAGAAAGTTGAAGGTGGTCGGTACCCCTAGTTGCTTGCGCACCGGGGCCACAAAGCGCATTGCAGGGTGAAACACCGGAGCGAAAAAGAAAGTCAGGCCAATCTGGCGAAATACCTCCGCCACACGGTCTGGCGAGAGATCCAGGCGAATACCGAGCACCTCGAGCATCTCAGAAGAACCGGTCTTGCCAGATGCTGATCTGGAACCGTGCTTCATGACCGGCACTCCCGCGGCTGACGCTACGATCGACGCCATCGAGGAAATATTTACTGTGCCGACGAGGTCTCCTCCGGTGCCCACAATATCGACCGCGTCTGATCCGGTATCGAGAATGACCGAGTGTTGCAACATGACATCGACTAATCCGGCTAATTCGTCAACCGTTTCGCCCTTGCTGCGGAGAGCCAACATAAAGGCACCCATTTGCGCCTCTGTGGCGTCGCCTGCCATGATCTGACCCATAGCCCAGCTCGCCTCTGCCCTATCCAAATTGCCTTTATCCAGCAATTTGCCAAGCAGAATTGGCCAGCTTTTTTCAAGAGTCATGCGAGCAAGTTTATTGTGAAAAAACCGCATGAAATAGGGCAAATTAGCCCGATTTGGCACTTTCTCTGGGTTAGCATAAATGCATGTCAACTGCGACTTTTTCTTCGCCTGGAATCCACCGCCCAAGTGCCACATCGGTAGGCACAATCGTCTGGCTAGGCAGCGAGGTGATGTTCTTTGCCGCCCTTTTCGCCATGTATTTCAGCCTTCGCGCTAACTCTCCACAGATCTGGGCACACGACACGGCAATTCTGAATGTGCCTTTCGCCCTCACCAACACCTTGATTTTGGTGGCTTCATCGTTCACCGCCCAGTTTGGCGTGTTTGCCGCCGAGCGTATGCAGCCTCGAGCCACTGGCTGGTCACCGACCAAATGGGGCATGGTTGAGTGGTTCCTACTCTCCTACGTAATGGGTGCCATGTTCGTTTCTGGTCAGGTTTGGGAGTACTCGAACTTGATCTCAGAAGGCGTAATGCTCAATTCAAACTCTTACGGCAGCGCCTTCTACATCACCACAGGATTCCACGCCCTCCACGTAACCGGAGGTTTGATCGCATTCCTAATGGTGATCGGTAAGACTTTTGCGGCCAAGAAATTTGGTCACTACGAAGCCACCAGCGCAATCGTTGTTTCTTACTACTGGCACTTTGTTGACGTAGTTTGGATCGGCTTGTTCCTCATCATTTACGTACTCAAGTAGGAAATGGCAAACATGAAAAACACTCGTCGCAGTCCATTCGCGGCAGCAGCTGTAATTGCAATTGGTCTCATGCTTTCAGGTGCTGGCTACGCAGCAGCATCAACAGCGATCAACAACACCCCTAAGTCTGAGGTTGCTTCGGCAGCACAGATTGAAGAGGGTAAGAAACTATTCCTCTCAAACTGCGCTAGCTGCCACGGAGTCAACGGCGTTGGCACCAAGGTTGCGCCTACCCTGATCGGTGTAGGTGCGGCAGCTGCGGAGTTCCAGGTTGACTCTGGTCGTATGCCTGGTCAGGCCAGTGGTCCTCAGTTGCAGGTGAAGCCAAAGCAGTTCACCTCAGAACAAATTGATGCAATTGCTGCCTACGTAGGATCGCTAGGCGTTGGCCCAGCCATCCCTACCGATGAAATGATTGCTGCAAACGGCGACGCTACCCGCGGTGGCGAACTATTCCGCATCAACTGTGCAATGTGTCACAACGCCGTTGGTGCCGGTGGTGCATTGACCGAAGGTAAATACGCTCCATCTCTAAAGGGCGTGCCTAACGACCACATTTACGAGGCGATGTTAACTGGCCCGCAGAACATGCCAGTATTCAACGACGCGAACCTAACGCCAAAAGACAAGAAGGACATCATCACTTACTTGAAGTACGTGGAGACCAACCCTTCAGCCGGCGGATACGAACTAGCCGGACTTGGTCCAGTTGCTGAAGGTCTGTTCATCTGGATTCTCGGTCTCGGTGTAATCGTTGCGCTAACCATTTGGTTGGGCGCGAAGTCAAATTAGTTTTCAAAGTTAGAGGAGCATCCAAGTGAGCAAAGAGCACCGCTACGAAAGTGGCTTAGCTGTAGTTGCAACAGACAAGGTGAAAGACCCGGGCATTGAGCCGCACCGCGTGCGCATGACCGACAAGTCACCTGCTAAGGAACGCGTCGCCAATCGTCAGGTTGCTGCGCTATTCATCACTTCAGCCGTCGGAAGCGCGTTCGCAATTTTTGCGTACTTTGCTTTCCCAATTACTGAAGAACTAGGCACAGTTCGTGCAAACACCTGGTGGCTCGGCATTGGAATCACTCTTGGCTTGTTTGGAATTGGTCTCGGTGCGGTTCACTGGGCAAAGACGCTGATGCCGGATGCAGAAATTTCTGAGGAACGCCACCAGACTCGAGGCAGCGACGAAGTTCGCGCACGCGCAGTTGAGATCATCAAGTTGGCAGATCAAGAATCTGGTTTCACTCGCCGTAAGTTGATTCGCCGTACTCTATACACTTCACTTGCGCTTTTCCCACTACCAGCAATCTTCTTCTTCGGAGATCTCGGACCAAATCCTGCCAACTCTCTTCGTCACACAATGTGGAAAAAGGGCACTCGACTAACCAAAGATCCATACGGAACTCCTATCAAGGCATCTGAAGTTACTCTCGGTTCTGTATTCCACGTCATCCCTGAAGGTCTGGCCGAACTTCCTGAGCACAAGCTAGAGGAAAAAGCTAAGGCTGCGGTTTTGCTAGTGCGTCTCGACCCTAAGGATCTTAAAGAAGACCCAGCTAAGAAGGACTGGTCTTACGACGGAATCGTTGCTTACAGCAAGATTTGTACCCACGTAGGTTGCCCTGTTGCACTTTACGAGCAGCAGACTCACCACCTACTCTGCCCTTGCCACCAGTCAACTTTCGATTTGACTGAGCACTGCAAGGTGATCTTCGGTCCTGCTTCTCGCCCACTTCCTCAGCTACCGATTACGGTCGACGCTGAAGGCTACTTGGTTGCGCAGAGCGACTTCAATGAACCTGTTGGCCCTAGCTTCTGGGAGCGTTAAATCATGGCTGCAACTACAAAAGAAAAAGGTAGCTTCCTAGCTAACCGTGCCAATTACCTCGACGAGCGTGTTGGCGTTGCCGGCATCCTCAAGGAGTTTGGTCGAAAGATCTTCCCTGACCACTGGTCATTCATGCTTGGTGAAGTTGCGCTTTACAGCTTCGTGGTTTTGTTGATCTCAGGTACATTCCTGACCTTCTTCTTCCAGCCAGCAATGACGCCGGTAATTTACAACGGCGTGTATGGCCCACTAAAGGGCGCCGAGATGTCTATCGCTTACGCATCAACCCTGGACATTTCGTTCGAGGTTCGCGGTGGTCTGCTGATGCGTCAGGTGCACCACTGGTCAGCTTTGCTATTCGTGGCATCTGCTGGATTGCACATGCTTCGCGTGTTCTTCACCGGTGCATTCCGCAAGCCACGTGAAATCAACTGGCTAGTTGGTTTCTTCCTGTTTGTTTTGGGAATGGGTGGCGGTTTCACCGGTTACTCACTTCCAGATGACTTGCTATCAGGTAACGGTCTTCGCATCATCGATGGAATGCTGAAGGGTGTGCCGGTTATCGGTTCATACGTTTCATCATTGCTATTCGGTGGTGAGTTCCCAGGCGAAAACATCGTGGCTCGCTTGTACAGCCTCCACATCATGATCATCCCAGCGTTGATCATTTTGTTCCTAGCTGTTCACCTGTTTATGGTGGTCATTCACAAGCACAGCCACTACCCTGGCCCAGGTCGCAAAGACAGCAACGTCGTTGGCTATCCATTGATGCCGGTATACGTTGCTAAGGCTGGTGGATTCTTCTTCATTGTCTTCGGTGTAATCATGCTGATTTCAAGCACCTTCACCATCAACCCAGTTTGGAACTACGGTGGTTACGACCCATCTCCTGTTTCTGCCGGTACTCAGCCTGACTGGTACATCGGCTGGCTAGATGGAGCTCTTCGTCTAGCTCCAAGCCACCTAGAAGTTACTGGACTTGGTGGAACGTGGTCATGGAACATCCTCCTTCCGCTTTTGGTTGGCGTTTTGTTCCTAGTCGTCGTTGGAGCGTATCCATTCATTGAGAAGTGGATTACCGGCGATGAGCGTGAACACCACGTACTGGACCGACCACGCAACGCACCTGTTCGCACCGCAATCGGTGCAGCCGGTGTGACCTTCTACGCGGTGCTTTGGGCAGGTGCGGCCACTGACTTGATCGCAACCCAGTTCAAGATGTCTCTAAACCAGGTACTTACCTCATTCCAGATCATGTTGATTGTGGCTCCAATTGCTGCATTCTGGATCACCAAGCGCACTGCACTGTCACTTCAGCGAAAAGACCGCGAAATCGTGCTACACGGTCGCGAGACTGGTCGGATCGTTCGCATGCCGCACGGTGAATACATTGAAGTGCACGAGCCACTAGACAAGTACGAAATGTACAAGTTGGTTGAGTTCAAGAGCTACCAGCCAACCCTGGCTCGACCAAACAGCGATGGAAAGATCACCCTGAAGGCGCGCATGCGTGCGTCGCTGTCAAAGTTCTACTTCCAGGACCGCGTTGCTCCAGTAGGCCAGATCGAACTAGATGCTGCTCATCACGATCACGCGCCTGCGATCGAAGCGAAGCCTAAGAAGTCAGCGGCAAAGCCTGCGGCAAAGAAGGCAGCTCCAAAGAAAGCGGCAGCAAAACCTGCGGCAAAGAAGCCAGCAGCTAAGAAGCCGGCTCCAAAAAAGAAGTAGCAATTCATTAAGAAGCCCCGCAGAAATGCGGGGTTTTCTTTTTGCCCGCACTCCACTCCTAGAATTGCATCATGCGAGAAATTGATGGCATCGGTCACCACGGATCTGCCTATCCCAGTAACTACTCGCAAGAGCAGAACGCCGCGTTCACAGCCGAATTCGAAGCTATCACCGAGCTCTTCAGACAGGCGCAGCAATCTGCACTCGACGTCAGCGATCAAAAGGTTCAAGACCTGGTGAAGCAGCACTATGAGTTCTGCTTGAAGTTCTGGACCCCATCGCGAGCAGCATACAAGTCGCTTGCCCAGGGCTATCTATTTCCGACCCCCTATCGAGACAGCTACGAGGCTGTCAGCGAAGGTCTAGCCAAATACCATCACGATGCGATTGTCATCTGGGCCGACGCCAACCTCAAATAATTGAGAATTCGAGTCGTTGGAACCTCGGGTTCCGGAAAGTCCACTTTAGCCAGAGCACTAGCCGCTCAACTTGACCTACCCCTGTTAGAGCTTGACTCGATCTTCCATCTGGCCAATTGGACTCCCCTGCCAGAACAAGAGTTTGTAAGCAAAGTCGATTCCTTCGCAGCCGCAGAGAATTGGATAGTCGACGGCAACTACTCGGTCGTAAGCGATGTCTTAAACCAACAAATGACTCACATCGTCTGGCTCGATTACCCTCGCTGGTTTGTCATGCAGAGACTCATTCGCCGCACGGCTTGGCGAGCGCTCAGTCGACAACCGCTCTGGAATGGCAACCGAGAGCATCCGCTGAGCTGGCTAAAGCGCGACCCAGAAGAAAATATCTTGCTTTGGGCCTGGATGACTCACACACGAAATCGAGAGCGCTATGCGTTGCTATTCGAATCAATTGCTGACGTCGAGAAAATAAGAATCGGCTCACCCCGTGAGGCAAGCCGACTCTTGAAACAGCTAACTGCTTAGTGTGCGTACTGTCCGCGGCTGCGCTCGAACACAAACCCGATCAGCGCTACCAAAGCCAGTGGGAAGCCAATGAAGAACAGCCACCAACCAACAGCTAATGACGCAAAGCAAATTGCACCAAAAGCACCAAGGAAGAATGGCCACCAGCTCCACGGAGCAAAGAAACCGATTTCGGTATCGCCATCCTGAATGTTTGCATCTTCGCGGTCTTCAGGTAGCACACCTTGGCGCTTAGCCACACTTTGGGTGTAGAAGCCTAAGAACATTGACATAACCGACAGCATTGAAATTGCCGCTGTGCCAATTGGTTCGAAACCACCGTTGTTGCTCTGGTAGAACCAGTAAGCGTAACCCGCAGCATCTACACCATAGAATACGCTAAGCCACCAAAAGAATGTTGCATTGAATTTCATTTGCGCTTAGCCCTTCTTTGCTGGTGCTTTTGCCTCTGGCGCGGCAAATTCTGGGTGGTTCAAATCGAATGCAGGTGACTCTGAACGAACACGAGGAATCGAAGTGAAGTTGTGACGAGGGAACGGCGAAGCGGTGGCCCACTCGAGTGAACGTCCGTAACCCCATGGGTCGTTCAGTGTGGTCTTCACTCCACGCTTATGCGTGATGTACACGTTCCATAGGAATGGAATAACTGAGAGACCAAGAATTACTGCACCCACTGTTGAAACCTGGTTCATCCAAGTAAAGCCATCTTCAGGCAGGTAAGTGGCGTAGCGACGTGGCATACCGATTACACCCAACCAGTGCTGGATCAAGAATGTGGTGTGGAAACCGATGAATAATAGCCAGAATTGAATCTTTCCAAGGCGCTCGTTCAACATCTTTCCAGTCATCTTTGGATACCAGAAATAGATTCCAGCAAACATTGCGAATACCACAGTTCCAAATACGACGTAGTGGAAGTGAGCAACCACAAAGTAGCTGTCTGAAAGGTGGAAGTCCAATGTCGGTGATGCCAGGATAACGCCGGTAAGTCCACCAAAAATAAATGTGGTCAAGAATCCAAGCGAGTACAGCATTGGGGTGTCGAAACTAATAGAACCCTTCCACATTGTTCCAATCCAGTTGAACACCTTCACACCGGTAGGCACCGCGATAAGCATTGTGGTGAAAGCGAAGAATGGAAGAAGCACACTTCCGGTTACGTACATGTGGTGCGCCCAAACGGTCATCGAGAGCGCAGCAATAGCGATGGTCGCGTAAACCAGAGTCTTGTAACCAAAGATTGGCTTGCGGCTAAATACCGGGAAAATCTCCGAAACAATTCCGAAGAACGGCAGCGCCAAAATGTAAACCTCAGGGTGACCGAAGAACCAGAACAGGTGCTGCCAAAGCATTGGTCCACCGTTAGCTGGATCGAAGATGTGTGCGTCGAAACGACGGTCTGCTCCCAAAGCAAACAGTGCCGCTGCCAGCGGAGGGAAACACATGATAACCAAGATTGAGGTAACCAAAGTGTTCCAAGTGAAAATTGGCAAACGGAACATGGTCATACCCGGAGCACGCATGGTCAAAATGGTTGTCACAAAGTTGACACCACCCATGATGGTTCCAAAACCACTGAGTGCAAGGCCGAATACCCACAAGTCGCCACCAATACCCGGAGAGAAAGTGGTATTTGAAAGTGGAGCGTAAGCAAACCAACCGAAGCTAGCTGCACCCTGAGGAGTAAAGAATCCGGCTACGGCAACGAATGAACCGAAAAAGTAGAACCAGTAGGCAATTGCGTTCAAACGTGGGAAAGCAACATCCGGTGCACCAATCTGTACCGGCATGAGGATGTTTGCGAATGCAGCAAACAGCGGTGTAGCAAACATCAAGAGCATGATGGTGCCGTGCATGGTGAATAGCTGGTTGTACTGCTCTTTTGTACCCACTACTGAAAGTCCTGGAGCCGCAAGCTGTGCACGGATGACCAGTGCCATAACTCCACCGATGAGGAAGTACAAGAACGAGGTGATTAGGTACAGGTAACCGATCTTCTTGTGATCTGTGGTGGTAACCCAGTCAACAAGAATTCGACCCTTTGACTTCTTGGTAGTCGAACTAGCGGTTGCAGTTGCGGTAGCCATTGTGCCTATCCCTTATTCGATTCTGAAGCCGGGTTGTCGCCCGGTAGGTTCTGGTTGCGGTCGTAGTTTTCGTTGAGCTGACCAACAAATCCCTTTGCCGCGAGTTGTGCCATGTGGGCGTCGTATTCGGCTTGCTCAACCACCTTGACGTTGAACAACATCATTGAGTGGAATTCACCACACAACTCGGCGCACTTACCCTTGTAAGTTCCAACCTTGGTAGGAGTGAAATACATGTGGTTGGTGTGACCTGGGAAAACGTCTTTCTTGTATAAGAAGTCGATTACCCAGAATGAGTGAACAACGTCGCGTGAGCGAAGGTCGATCTGAACAGTCTTGTTGACCGGCAAGTACAAAACCGGAAGCGAAGCTTCGCTACCCTTTTGACCATCAAACTGTGACTGAACACCTGAGTCAAAAACGTTGGCATTGGTGTAGTTGAAATCCCAAGACCACTGCTTGCCGATGACCTCGATTTTCACATCAGGGTTAGGGGTTGGCTTTTCGATATCTGCCATGGTCTTCGCGGTAAAGGCAAAGAATCCAACCACCAAAATTAGAGGAACCACGGTGAACAGAGTCTCTACCGGGTTGTTGTAACGCATTTGCTCTGGGAGACCCGTGTCACCCTTGCGGCGGCGATAACGGATGATCGCGTAGAACATTAGTCCCCAGGCGATGATGCCGACGCCCCAGAGGATCAGCCAAGAACCAGTCCAGAAACTGACGATATTGTCAGTGTGGTTGGTGATTCCAGGTTCTCCGGGAAGGAAGCCGCGCTGAAATTCCTGCGGACTACAGCCGGTTAGAGCCAGAACTAGGACCGCTACTACTGGCAGACTGGCCCATTTGAAAGCATGCTTGCGACGCAATTTTCGCCCTTCAAGTGCAAAACGTTAACGTTTTTATCCTACGCTTTGCTCGAGCTGAAAACGGCTAAAAACGCCGAAAAATAAGGGTTTTAAGGCAAAATTCCGACCCAAAAAGAGCCGGAATTAAGTCATGGATTTTTTAGTTGAAGCTATTGCCGCAGGCACACGAGCCGGTGGCATTTGGGTTGTCAATCGTGAGGCCCTGCTTCATGATCGAGTCTTCAAAGTCGATGGTGGCACCAACTAGGTAATTAGCGCTCTTCTGATCGACAATGACCTCAAGCCCGCCGAAATCCTTGACTAGGTCGTCTTCGCCCTTGGCTTCGTCTGGGTAAAGGTCGTATTGGAAGCCAGCACAGCCACCTACCTTGACCTCGATACGCAGGCGAACATCTTCAAGGCCCTGGGCCTCAAATAGCGCCTTGACTCGGTCACGAGCGGTGTCAGTAAGGATTACTTCATGGCTCAGCGTGTCAGTCATTTTCTGCCTTTCGTCGCCTTAATTCTAAAGCTTTAAACCTAATTGACCCTCAAGTCATTCCCCTTGTAAAGGAAAAGGCTCTCCGCCACAATCGCTGACTTTAGGGTCTCAACGTGGACAGACTCATTTGGGCTGTGCGCTCGGCTGTCAGGATCCTCTACCCCGGTGACCAGGATTTGGGCCTTCGGAAATATTTCGATCAGGTCGGCAATAAATGGAATCGAGCCGCCAATGCCAATGTCCACAGCGCTGTGCCCGAAAGCAACGCTAAGACTCGCCGAGGCAAGTTCTTTGGCCCAGCCGGTATTTTCATCGGCAAAGGGCTTACCACGCTCAACATCGCCGTACTGAAGCTTTGCTCCGAACGGCAAATTCGCTTCTAAATGACTGCGCAGTAGGTTGAGAGCTTCAACTGGATCTTCGCCTGGTGCAATGCGCATGCTGATTTTTGCCCGCATCGACGGCAGCATGGTGTTTGACGATTGATCCACTGGAACGGCATCCATACCGATTACAGTGATCGACGGCTTTGTCCAGATTCGATCCAAAATAGTGCCGGAACCTATTTGTTTTACTCCGTCTAACAATCCTGAGTCAGTGGCAAGCATTTCGTCTGTGTAGTCCAGCTCAGTAGCTTTGCCCGACTTCAAGCCGTGCACATTAACATTTCCATCGGCGTCATGAAGAGTGGAAAGTAATTTAATCATGGCCGTCATGGCATCGGGTACTGCCCCGCCGTACATTCCTGAATGTAAAGCGTGATCCAGAGTGCTGACTTCAATAACTTGCGAAACCAAACCGCGAAGCGTTGTGGTTAGCGCGGGTATCTCGGTCGTCCAGTTTGACGAGTCTGCAACGATAATCACGTCTGCTTGAAGCACGTCTTGGTTTTCCTCAAGGAACTTTCGAAAAGTAGGCGAACCAGCTTCTTCTTCACCTTCAATAAAAACCGACAAACCGAGCTCAAAATCCGGACCGACCATATCGCGCAGCACTTTAATCGAAGTCAGATGGGCAACAATGCCCGCCTTGTCATCAGCAGCGCCGCGGCCAAAAATGCGGCCATCAATCACGGTCGGCTGAAAAGGTGGCGTGTTCCAATTCTCAGCGTCGCCTGGTGGTTGAACGTCGTGGTGAGCGTAAAGCAAGACCTGAGGGCGTCCGTTGCGGGCGGCACGATGAGCCACAACCGCGGGTGCGCCTTGTTGTCCATTTACAGTCGAATGGCGTATTTCAACTAACTCAAAAATTCCGGTGGCTTTGAATTCCTCGGCAACTCGCGCGGCGCTCTGCTGCAAATTTTCTTGTGGGAATGCCGACCAGGCTATGCCTGGAATCCTGACTAGGTCACTCAATAGTGCCAGTGCCTTGGGAAAGCGCGAACCAACCTTTTCTCTTGTAATAGTTGCCGAAAGATTATCCGGACGAAGTGAATCGGCTGAGAAGTTCATACCGGTAATCTTAACCTCAAACAAGCAAGGGAAATTCGATGGCTGAAAAGGCAAAGAGCACCAAGGTTTCGACCACCGGTAAAGGACAAGCTACCCCGACTCGCAAAGAGCGTGAAGCAGCAAACAAGCGTCCATTGGTGGGAGAAAAAACCAAGGAGGGTCGCAAACTATCTCGTGAGCAACTCGCTGCCGAACGAAAAGCTGCACGTGAGGGAATGCTAAGAGGCGATGAAAAGTATTTGCCGATTCGTGATCGTGGGCCGCAGAAGCGAATGGTGCGCGACATTGTTGACGCACGCTTTAGTCTCGGTGAAATGATTCTTCCTGCAATGT
The DNA here is from genome assembly GCA_041181555.1 of Actinomycetota bacterium. Lineage (GTDB taxonomy): Bacteria > Actinomycetota > Actinomycetes > Actinomycetales > Microbacteriaceae > Rhodoluna. The sequence continues at coordinate 21,050 of JBEGPH010000005.1, forward strand.
TTATCTTCCTTATTGCGACCACCGTGAACGTTTACTACGTCCAGTTAGCCAGTCTGATTGTCATGTGGATTCTTTTTGCTGCTGTCGTAGCAGACGCCTTGATTATTGGTCGCCGAGTAGAACGCGAACTATCGGCAAAATTTGGTTACGGAAAGTTGGAGCGTGGGCTTCGCTGGTACGCAGCCATGCGTTCTTTGCAGATGCGCCCAATGCGTATGCCTAAGCCACAAGTTAAACGCGGAAGGCGCTAACTAGAGGTTTTTCTTTATGCGACGGGCCCACAGCGGCCCTTCGTAAATAAATCCGCTGTATCCCTGCACTAGGTTTGCGCCTAGCTCAAGACGCTGCCTAACCTCGACCGCGGTTTCTACACCACCAACAGAAATCAAAGTCATCTCGGCCGGTAGGTATTTTCTGAGTAGTACTAGAACCTCTAGAGACCTAGCTTTTAGCGGTGCGCCAGACAAGCCACCTGCACCCTGAGACTCAACGAGTTTCGCGTCTGACTTGAGTCCGGCTCGGCTGATCGTGGTGTTGGTCGCAATCACTCCCGCTAGTTTCAATTTCTTGGCAAGTTTGGCAACCGCGACAATGTCCTCGTCAACTAGGTCAGGTGCAATTTTGACCAGTACTGGCTTACCGATTGACTCGGCTTGAACGGCTTTCAGAATCGGCTCGAGAGCCTCTGCGCTCTGCAGCGAGCGCAGCCCAGGAGTATTTGGCGACGAGACGTTTACCGCGATGTAGTCGGCCAGTGGCGCCAGTATCTTTGCACTTGCTTGGTAGTCGGAGACCGCGTTTTCAACTTCGACTACGCGACTCTTACCGATATTGATTCCAATGACCGGCAGATTGTCGCCGTAGCGCGCCCGGGTACGAGCAATATTTTTGGCAACCGCGACGGCACCCCTGTTATTGAAACCCATGCGGTTGATTAGCGCCCTGTCGGCAAGTAAACGGAACAGTCTTGGCTTTTCATTACCATCTTGAGCAATTGCAGTAACGGTACCGACTTCGACGTGGGAAAAACCAAGATCACCGAGAGGTTTGATGGCAACCGCATTTTTATCGAAGCCAGCTGCCATGCCAAATGGCGAGTCAAAATTCAGTCCCATGGTGTTCACGGCAATATTTTTGCCAGACTTAATTCTGAATGCTTCAGAAATTCGTGTTGCCCCAAGTAGACGTATTGCAAGCATGCCAATGTGGTGCGCGAACTCTGCGTCCATGGCTGCGAAAAATACTCTGTAGATGAATTTGTAAAGCACGTTGCAAGACTATCAAACGGCTTAAATACAGTACGGGGCCGACGTAATCGCCGACCCCGTCCTGAGCTTATTTTGTTAGCTGCAGCCGCTGGTTGATCCACAGCCTTCACAGACGTGGCATGAACCAGATGGTCGCATCTTGATTCCACAGTTGAAGCAAAGTGGTGCATCAGACTCAGTGCCCTGAAGCATTTCGAACAGTTCAGCTGAAGAGTGAACTTCGCGCTTCTCTGTGATCTCAATCTTCTGAACTGGTGCAGCAGCCGGAGCTTCGATTTCAACTTCAACGCTGTCATCGATAACAGTTTCAGCGATTGAGTTTGAACCGTAGCTTGGGTTTGCATCTAGTGCAGCTGAACGCTCTGCCGCGGTCTGAATACCTAGGTATGAGCGAGTCTCAAAAGGTAGGTAGTCAAGTGCAAGACGACGGAAGATGTAGTCCATGAGTGACTTGGCCATACGTACATCTGGGTCGTCGGTCAAACCAGCAGGCTCGAACGATACGTTGGTGAACTTCTGTACGTAAGTCTCAAGTGGAACTCCGTACTGAAGACCAATCGACACTGCAATTGAGAAAGCATCCATTACACCGGCAAGAGTTGAACCCTGCTTACCTAGCTTGAGGAATACTTCGCCCAATCCACCATCTGGGTATGAACCAGCAGTCATGTACCCCTCTGCCCCACCAACAGTAAATGAGGTGGTAGACGATGGGCGTGACTTTGGCAGACGCTTACGTGATGGACGAGCCATGCCGCTTGCGGTTACTGGAACTTCATCGGTCTTGGTCTCGGTCTTCGCCTTAGCGTCAGATAGAGGCTGTCCAACCTTGCAGTTGTCGCGGTAGATTGCCAAAGCCTTTAGACCTAACTTCCAACCCTGGAAGTAAACATCTGCGATCTCTTCGCGAGTCGCGGTCTCAGGCATGTTTACGGTCTTTGAAATCGCGCCTGATAGGAATGGCTGTACTGCTGCCATCATGCGAACGTGACCCATTGGCTCGATTGCTCGGATACCAACTGCGGTGTCAAAGATTGCGTAGTGCTCCTGCTTTAGGCCTGGGGCGTCGACTACGTGACCGTGCTGGCTGATGTGATCGACGATTGCCTCGATGGTCTCCTGTGAGTAACCGAGACGGTGCAAAGCAAATGGAATGGTCTGGTTGACAATCTGCATCGAACCACCGGTTGAGAGCTTCTTGTACTTCACGAGTGAGAAGTCAGGCTCGATACCGGTAGTGTCGCAGTCCATCATGAAACCGATGGTTCCAGTAGGTGCAAGCAAAGATGCCTGCGAGTTACGCCAGCCGTTTTCGGCACCGATTGCAGAGTTCAATGCCCACTGCTCGGTTGCTGCCTCTAGAACGCGTGCATCGATTTCTGATACTGAACGAAGTTGTGCGTTAGCCGCTTCGTGCTTACCCATGATGCGGTCGTGGCCGGTCTTGTTCTTTGAGTAACCCTCGTAGGTTCCTACTACTCCAGCCATTTCTGCTGAGCGACGGTATGAAGCTCCAGTCATTAGTGAAGTGATAGCAGCTGCTAGAGCAAAGCCCTCTTCGCTGTCGTATGGAACACCGATAGCCATTAGTAATGCACCAAGGTTCGCGTAGCCAATTCCAAGCTGACGGTAGGCCTTGGTGGTCTCACCAATCTTCTCGGTTGGGAAGTCTGCGAAACAAATCGAGATGTCCATAGCGGTGAAGATCAACTCTGTTGCCTTGGTGAACTTCTCGGTGTCGAATGAACCGTCTGGGTTCAAGAACTTCAATAGGTTCAATGACGCGAGGTTACAGCTCGAGTTGTCTAGGTGCATGTACTCAGAACATGGGTTCGAAGCAGTGATGCGACCAGTTTCTGGAGTGGTGTGCCAGTCGTTGATGATATCGTCGTACTGGATACCCGGGTCTGCACATTCCCAAGCCGCGTCAGCAATCTGAGCAAATAGATCGCGTGCGTCTACTTCTTCAATTACCTCACCGGTGGTGCGAGCACGAAGTCCGAACTTGGTGCCGTTTTCCACTGCCTGCATGAACTCTGCGTTTACGCGCACCGAGTTGTTGGCGTTCTGGTATTGAACCGAGTTGATGTCCTTGCCACCGAGCTCCATGTTGAAGCCTGCATCGCGAAGTACGCGAATCTTCTTCTCTTCGTGAGCCTTGGTCTCAATGAATTCAACGATGTCTGGGTGGTCAACGTCGAGCACAACCATCTTGGCTGCACGACGGGTCGCGCCACCTGACTTGATGGTTCCCGCAGAGGCATCGGCACCACGCATGAATGAAACTGGGCCAGATGCCGATCCACCTGAAGACTTTAGAAGCTCCTTAGATGAACGAATGCGAGAAAGGTTTAGACCTGCGCCTGAACCACCCTTGAAGATCATTCCCTCTTCGCGGTACCAGTTAAGAATTGAGTCCATTGAGTCATCGACTGACAAGATGAAACATGCAGATACCTGCTGTGGGCTCTTGGTGCCTACGTTGAACCAAACCGGTGAGTTGAACGAGAAGACCTGGTTCAAGAGCATGTAGGTAAGTTCGTGCTCGAAAACAGTTGCGTCTTCTTCGGTGGCAAAGTAACCGTGCTGACGACCTGCTTCGGTGTAAGTAAGCACCACGCGGTTGATGAGCTGACGAAGGCTGTATTCACGCTCAGGAGTTCCTACTGCACCGCGGAAGTACTTGGTGGTCACGATTGTGCTTGCGTTGATGCTCCAGAATTCTGGGAACTCCGCGCCACGCTGCTCAAAGATTGTCTCACCGGTCTGCCAGTTGGTCTGAACCACATCGCGGTATTCCCAGGTGACCTGGTCGTATGGGTGAACACCTGGAGTGGTGTAAATGCGGTTGATGGTAAGTCCCTTACCGGTTCCGCCGGTGGATCCGTTTGATCCACTAAAAGCTGTGTCAGTCACTGCTTTGCCTTCCTGTTGCATCTTTATTTGATTTTTTTATTTTTAATTTGTTACTTCTGCTGAATCAATCGATTCAGCTCGCTCAATCTTGAGCAATTTAATTGCCGCTTCGAAATCGTCCAGGGTTTCCCATCCTTGGTAGACACTGGCGAATCGCATGAAAGCCACTTCGTCTAGCTTGCGTAACGGCTCCAAAATGGCTAGCCCCACGTCGTTGGCGTCAACTGCCGCTGCCCCACTCGCTCTGATTGTCTCCTCGACAGTCTGAGCCAGCATCGCCAGGTCGGCCTCGGTGACCGGGCGGCCCTGACAGGCCTTACGAACACCGTTCATGATCTTCTCGCGGCTGAAAGCTTCTACTACCCCACTGCGCTTGGTAACCATGAGACTTGCGGTCTCAGTCGTGCTAAAGCGCTGGTTACACTCGGGGCATTCACGACGACGGCGAATTGCTGCGCCATCATCTGCGGTTCTCGAGTCAATTACGCGTGAATCCGGGTATCGACAGAACGGACAGTGCATGTCTTCCCCTTCGATTTAGCCCGATATCACGCTGTTTTTAGTAGTTATCCACAGATTTTGAGGAGTTATCCCCACAACATATAGACATTTTTTTCGTTCCAGCCCCTATATCTTGTGGTTTAAGCCGGCAAGATGCAAATTAAGCCAATAATCGGCGTGTCGCTAAAATAAGGCCCGCTTATTTGGAAAAACGAGCTTTGACTGCCTGACCGTGGGCCGGTAATCCCTCAGCGACTGAGAATGTGTCGATTCGATCAGCGATCGCGGCTAATGCATTCTCTTCGTAGTTGATAACTTGCTGCGCGCGAAGGAAGGTGTGCACGCCAAGCCCGGCGTTGAACCTGGCAGTCGACCCGGTCGGTAGCACGTGGTTGGACCCAGCCATGTAATCGCCCAAACTGACGGGTGAATAATCACCCATAAAAATTGCACCCGCGTGTTTTATCGACTTCAGAGTCTCGGGGAGATTTGCAGTCATAATCTCAAGGTGCTCGGTAGCGTAGGCATTTGCGATCTCCACCCCCTGCGCGATGTCATCGACCAGGACAAGAGCAGACTGTCGCCCAGCCAGGGCCTTTGCAACTCGTTCCGAGTGGTGTGCCCTTGGCACAATCAATTCAAGCTCAGCCGCAACGGCACTGACCAATTCGCTGGAGTCTGAAACCAAAATAGATGCGGCGGCATCGTCGTGTTCCGCTTGGCTAACTAAGTCGTAGGCAATAAAGCTTGCGTTCGCAGTTTGGTCGGCAAGTACCAAGATTTCTGTTGTACCTGCTTCGGAATCGATTCCGATTGTGCCTCTCAGAAGTCTCTTGGCGGCAGCAACAAAAATGTTTCCTGGACCGGTAACCATATCGACCGGTGCAAAGTCGATTTGCGGAAGTCCATAGGCAAAGGCTGCAATCGCAGCTGGTCCACCAATGTTCAAAATACTTTTTA
>JBEGPH010000006.1:0-30995 GCA_041181555.1 Actinomycetota bacterium
CCACCGGTGTAGCCAATCACCAAAACGGTTTTATTTGCTAGAGGTGCCATTTGAACCCTTCCGGTAACTAAAGAGCAAACCAGTCGGTCGAAGTCGTTATTCCCCAGGCATTGCTGAGATAAAGTTTCAGAATGACAAATCTTGAAAGACCAACACTTGAGCCAATGCTCGAGCCAGCTCCAACCGTGCTAACTGTCCAAGAGGTAGTAGTCGGCGAGGGTATCGAAGCTCCGGCCAATTCAACCGTAAAGGTGCACTACCTAGGCGTCGACTACGAAACCGGAGAAGAGTTTGACTCTTCTTGGAGCCGAGGCGAGCCAATCGAATTTCCGCTCAACCGACTCATCAAGGGGTGGCAAGACGGTATTCCCGGCATGAAGGTCGGCGGCCGTCGCACCTTGATTTGCCCACCAGAATTTGCCTATGGCCCTGTCGGTGGAGGACACCGACTCTCGGGTCGCACCCTGGTCTTTGTAATCGACCTGCTAGGCGTGGTTTAGCCAAAATTAAAAAACATCCCCAGTCAAATGACTGGGGATGTTTTGTTTGTAGGCCCCGTCGGGATCGAACCGACGACCCACGGATTAAAAGTCCGTTGCTCTAACCAACTGAGCTAGAGGCCCAACCGCTGCCTTGCGACAACGCCTCTCAGTCTAACAAGTGCAGGCTAGATGGCGTTAGCCGCTGCTATGGCTCCATAGGTGAAAGAACTTGGCTTGCGAGTGCGTTTCATGGTCTTGCGGTCTACTGCGCATAGGCCGAATTTTGGCCCATAGCCGAAGATCCATTCGAAGTTATCCAAGAACGACCAGTGGGTGTAGCCCCAAACTGGCACACCCTTTTCGATGGTGTCCAACAGGTGCTTTAGCGACTCAGTGATAATCCATTCGCGGTCGGTATCGTCTTCGGAGTTGACGCCGTGTTCGGTCACCATGATCGGCTTGCCGGTGATGCTGTAGGCGTACTCGATGCAGTTTGCTAGCGAAGTGGCATCAAGTAGGTTTCCGAATCCGGTTTTTCGTGCACCCTCTGGAGCCGGAAGCGGACCGTTTGCGTCGTAAACCAGGCGCTCGTAGTTTTGCACTCCCATAAAATCATCGTGCTTTGCAAGGCGCAACCAAGGCCCGTAGACAAATTCGCGTTTTGCATCGCGAGCGGTAGAATCCGTTTCCGGAGTTTCGAGAACATCATCGAGCATTGCGATGCTTAGTCCGACAGGCTTGTTTGGGAGCACTGCTTTGATCGCCTTTACTGCTGCAACGTGACCTAATTCCATGGCTTTGCCATAAGGAACGTAGTCTTCTTCCATCATCACGTTTGATGTTCGATACTCAGCCACTCCAGCTTTTTCGGCCGCAGCTTTTAGCGTGCGAGTGTTTGCCTCGGCAACGAATGCAGGCAAATTAAAAGTGCCAAGCAGTTGCGAAATGTTTGGTTCGTTGAAGGTGATGATGTAGTCGACCTTGTCACCCAAACGTCGAGCAACTTCAGCGCAGTATTTTGCAAATAACTCTGGAGCTTGAGGATTTAACCAACCGGCTTTTGCAGCAAACCAGTGCGGTGATGCAAAGTGGTTCATGGTCAGATTTACTTTTAGCCCGCGAGCTATGCAGCCGTCCAGGATGGCCTCGTAGTGGGCAAATTCCTTGTCATCAAATGAAGCTTCGGTTGGCTGAATGCGTGCCCACTCGATGCTCATGCGATATGTGTTTACGCCAATTGCTTTTACGATATCCAGATCTTCGGCCCAGCGGTTGTAAGAGTCGCAGGCAATACCGGATGGTTCCTTGAATACCGAACCAGGAAGGTGTTCGCAGAACCAAAGGTCGCTCTGAGTGTTGAAACCCTCGATCTGGTGTCCCGCTGCGGCCACACCCCAAACGAAACCTTCAGGAAATTTATGTGTCATTCTGCTCCCTTGCTCCTGATTAGTTTTTCAGGTCAGAGGTGCAGTTTTTGCCTTCAGATACTACGTATTAGGCAAAGTGGGTTTGAGCCAGAGGGTCGTTCTTCTTGACCGGCCACTCGACAATGAACATGGCGGCCAGCATGATTAGGCCACCTAGTAAGGTGCGAACACTAAGGACCTCCTGACCAACGGCAACGGAGATAACTGCCGCCCAAACGATTTCAGTGGTCAGAATTATGGCAACTCTTGAGGCGTCCATTAGCGACTGTGCCCAGGTTTGCACAAAGAAGGCAACTGCAGTGGCAAACACCGCGGTAAACAGCACGGCAAACCAAACATCCCAGTTTGGCGGTGACTGGTAACTTCCATCGTTCACCACAGCGCCAACCCAGTTGATCACGGCCATGGTTCCCAACTGCAGCACGGTAAGCACATACACATTCTTGCCAGGCGACCAAGCGCCAAGTGCCACGATGTGCGCTGCAAAGAGCAGGGCACAGGCGATGCCCCAAAGTTGTCCCGGCTCGATAGAAAGGCCATTTAGCGAAAGCAGTGCGAGTCCAATTGTGGCGAGAAGCACGCCAAGTAGCACGCGCTTGTCCAACTTCTTTTTGAATAAGAAGTAACCGAGCACCGGCGTAAGCACAACGTAGAGACCGGTTAGAAATCCGGTGATTGCGGCGGTAGTCATCTCGAGGGCGATGGTCTGAGTGATGTAGCCAAGTGCCAACAAAATTCCTAGCGGAATTCCGCGCTTGATGAGATCCCAATTAAGTTCAACTAAAACTTTTGGCCTAGCCAAAATCATGACAAGTGTGGCGATAGAAAAACGGGTCGCGAGAAAATCGTAAAACGGCTGCTCATCGATCGCCGGCTTCATTAGTACGAATGCTGCACCCCAGACCACTGCTACTGAAAGTAGGGCCGGCGCTGCAATTCGTGGAGTTTTCTTCACCGAGTTAGTTTATTCGGCTTTGAGAAGTGACTCTTGAAGTTCCACGGCAACCACGCGTGGCTTCTTGCCGGTGCGATTCACATGTGCCACTAGCATCTGCCCTGGTCGAAGAGTGGTCGCTTCGTTGATTTGCTTTCGCAATCCCAGTGGGGCATAAGTGGAGAGAGTTTTTAAGATTGTGGGCAACGAAGGCCTGTGTGAGCAAATGACTACTGATTTGTTTCGCTCAACGAAATCTTGAATTACATCGCTGGTGCGGCTTGGTCGCTTTGCATTGCCAAGTTCACTTAGTTGGTGGCGCTCAATGACCGGCATTTTTTTCTTGATTGCGTAAGGCGTAAGGGTGTCTTTGCAACGCTTCCAGGGGCTGCTGACCAGCTGTTTCGGACCGAAGGCGGCCAGAGTAGCAATTAGAGCCTTTGCTTGATCTTTGCCGAAATCGTGAAGCGGACGCTTGCCGTCGTCTAAAGCTTTGCCGCCCTTCCAATCGCTGCGAGCCATGGCCTTGGCATGGCGCAGGATGATCAAGGGTTTGGTGTCCAGTAAGCCAGCATCGAACAGAGTCACCAAATTGTTCAGTGGCACAAAGTCAAATTCGTAACTCAGTAGCTTTCTGGCCTGATTGACCGTCTTCCAATCGACCTTGGCAACTTCTTCGCTTGGCTTGAATTTGCTGTTTGCCAGTGCTTTATCGGTGACCTTGGCCGCCCAAAAGTGGACTTGCTTGTCGGAGCCATTAGGCAGTTTGTAATTGATTTCGGCCAGGTGCACGCCCAGGTTTACTTTGAGTCCGGTTTCTTCTCGGATTTCACGAACCGCTGCCTGCGCAATAGTTTCGCCTTTGTCGAGTTTGCCCTTGGGCCAGCTCCAGTCGTCGTAGCGACCTCTATGAATGATCGCGACCTTTAGTTCATTCTTCTCGATGCGCCACAGAAGGGCGCCAGCTGCTACGACTGGGCTCATCGTGCATTTCGCTTAGCGTGCACGTCTTTCATGATTTGGTCTTGCACATCAATCAGACGCACTCCACCCTCGCCAAATTGATGACGAGACCATTTACCATTTGAATCTAAGTGCCATGACGCAACATCGTCAGACATTGCTAAATCGAACAGTCCATTGATTTCGCGAATGTGATCTGGCTGAACCAATCTCACCAGCGCTTCAACACGGCGGTCGAGGTTTCGGTGCATCATGTCGGCTGATCCGATGTAAACTGCCGGATCTCCGCCACCGCTAAAAGTGAACGCGCGAGAGTGCTCGAGGTAACGTCCTAGTACCGAGCGAACTTTTATGTGCTCACTGAGTCCTGGCACTCCCGGACGGAGTGCGCACATTCCGCGCACCAAAATTTCGACCGTCACTCCAGCATTAGATGCGCGATAAAGCGAATCAATAATTTGCTCGTCAACCAGAGAGTTGACCTTTACGCGGATGCGAGCTTCGCGACCTTCGTGCTTGAATGCAATCTCTCGATCTATTTGGGCAATAAGTCCGTCGCGAACGCCATTCGGTGAGACGAGCAGAGATTTGAAAGTGGCATCTGGTGCGTAACCGGAAAGCTGATTAAACAGTCGGGTGAGATCTTCGCCAACCGCTTCACGTGCGGTCAGTAGTCCGTAGTCTTCGTAGAATCGAGCGGTCTTGGGGTTGTAGTTACCGGTGCCGATGTGGCAGTAGCGACGAAGGGCGCTGCCTTCCTGGCGGATGACCAGTGCCAACTTGCAGTGGGTCTTTAGGCCAACGATGCCGTAAACCACGTGCACACCGGCCTGCTCGAGCTTGCGCGCCCAGGAGATGTTGGCCTGCTCATCAAAGCGAGCCTTAATCTCTACCAGAGCAAGTACCTGCTTACCCGCCTCAGCAGCGTCAATCAGTGCGTCGACAATTGGGCTATCGCCACTCGTGCGGTAAAGGGTCTGCTTTATTGCCAGAACGTGCGGATCTGCAGCTGCCGCCTGAAGGAAAGAAACAACACTGGTTGTGAACGATTCATAAGGGTGGTGCAACAAAATTTCGCGCTGACGAATCTGCGAGAAGATATCGATGGTTTCGTCTTCGCCTGCGTGGAGGTAACGGTTGGTAATTACCGGGTGAGGCGGGTAGTGCAATTCAGGGCGTTTGAGGAATGCAATTTCGCTAAGTCCGGTGAGGTCTAGAGGAGCGGGAAGTCGGTAGACATCTTCATCCGTGATGTCAAGTTCGCGCATCAACAGATCTAGCACCTCAGGATTGATGTCGTTGGCCACCTCAAGTCGAACTGGTGGACCAAATCGTCGACGAAGCAATTCCTTCTCTAGCGCGACTAGAAGGTTTTCTCCCTCGTCCTCGTCAACATCAAGGTCTTCGTTACGAGTTACTCGGAAGGTGTGGTGCTGAAGAATTTCCATTCCTGGAAAAAGCTGGCCGATGAATTCACCAATGATGTCTTCGAGACTCACGTAACGGGCATCATGCACCGAGCTGTTATTTGGAATGCGAACAAATCTTGGAAGTAGTGGCGGTACTTTCACACGTGCGAAGAGCTCTTTGTCGTTCTGTGGATTACGAACAACAACCGCAAGGTTCAGCGATAACCCTGAAATGTATGGGAACGGGTGTGCCGGGTCTACCGCTAGGGGAGTAAGAACCGGAAAAATTTGTGACTGAAAGTATGTGTGCAGCGCAGATTTTTCGTTTTCTTCCAGCTGGTGCCAGCGAACTAGCCGAATGCCGTTGGCACGCAGAGCAGGCTCAACCTGTTCGATGAAAACCTGAGCGTGACGCTCCTGAAGTCGGTGGGCTTCTTGGCTAATTTGGGTGAGCACCTCTGCTGGGCTGAGACCAGAACTTGCCGTGACGGCTAGACCAGTGGCTATACGTCGTTTTAGGCCTGCCACTCGAACCATGAAAAATTCGTCGAGGTTTGAAGCGAAGATGCTTAGAAAATTGACTCGCTCGAGCAGGTATAGGTTTGGATCTTCAGCGAGTTCTAGTACGCGCTGATTGAAGGACAACCAGCTAATTTCTCGATCTAGAAAGCGATTGTCCGGAAAGTTATTGGTATTGCCCGGAAGGTCAATAGCCATGGTTTCGTCAGACATAGGTTCAAGTTTGCCACGAATGGCTAACTCTGGGGAAACTACTTATTAACGCGCGAATTCGGCATCTGGCTCAACCATGAAGCGGTATCCGACGTTGTGAACCGTTCCAATCATGGATTCCAGGTCGCCAAGCTTGGCTCGAAGGCGACGAATATGTACGTCTACAGTGCGAGTGCCACCGAAGTAGTCGTATCCCCATACTTCACTGAGAAGCTGATCGCGAGTGAATACTCGCCCCGGGTTCGCCGTCAAAAATTTCAGAAGCGCAAATTCTTTGAAGGTAAGGTCTAACGGCTTACCATTGACTCGTGCCGAGTAGCTGGCGTCGTCGATGACGATTCCTGAGGCATTTATCTCTCCTGCGCTTTGTGCAAATTGAGAACGTGCGATGTTAAGACGAATTCGCGCATCAATCTCAGCAGGTCCAGCACCTTCGAGAATGATGTCATCGGCACCCCATTCGGCAGAGATTCCAGCAAGGCCACCTTCGGTGACAACAACCACGAGGGGAGTGGTAAGCCCAGTGGTTTGAAGAATTTTCGCGATTGACTTTGCCGAGGTTAGGTCTTTTCGCGCATCAAGAAAAATGAGGTCGCAATTAGGTGCGTTAACAAGTGCAGCTGGTTCCGCTGGAATTGTTCGAACTCGATGTGACAGAAGCCCGAGCGCAGGGAGCACGTCACCTTCGGCCGCCGCCGAGAGAACCAGTAACTGTGCCATTTCTCTCCCAAATTGCTAGTTCAAGCATAATTGGAGCATGAAGCAGAACTGGCTCGAGATCCTCATTATTTGGGCGATGGTATTCGTGGCCACTTTGCTGCTGGTGCTGAGGTATTCAAAGCACGAATTGCTCGGCCCATTTGCCGTGGTGTTGGCTGGGGCACTGGCCCTGGTTTCACTCATTCAGTTGTTTCGTTCCGAGCCAGCTGGCTTTGTTCGTCGACTTGCCTACGTGGGCGGAGGAAGTTACCTGATTTTGGTGGCTGCCACCGGCTACGTTTGGCTGCAAGGCTAAACTGGTCATCATGAAGCTCTCGCTAGAAATTTTCTTCACCGGACTACTTGTCCTAGCCTCACTAGCCATTGCCGGATTGTCGGCACTAGTTCTTTACAAGCTCTTTAAGGGTCAGAAGTAGTTGTTCGTTTTCCCCGAAGATCTACCGCTTGAACTAACCCCTTTCGCCTTTCTGCTCGGCACCTGGGAAGGTAGCGGCGTAATCAGTTTTGATGGCGAAGAACACGAGTTCAAACAGCGAGTTGAGTTTTCACACGATGGCCACAATGTGCTCACTTATGTTTCGTCGGCTCAACTTATGGACGAAAAGCAAACCGCACTGCCTAGCGAACTTGGCTACTGGCGCCTGGCGCGAAAAATTGAAGCCGCAGACGCCGGGCCGGGACTTCTTCCTGGCGTAGGCGAACTATCCATAAAGACTCGCGAAGATTTGGAAACCATCCGTAATGCCGAGGGTGGATTCGATATTCAGGTTTCCACTCTTCATCCTGGCGGCACAGCTGAGCTTTACAACGGCAAGATAAAGGGAGCTCGAGTAGATTTAGCTTCTTTCGCCGGCACAGCTTTTGAAGGCGCAAAGTATTACCGCCACAGTACGAGACTCTATGGCCTTGTGGAAAACGCTCTGCTGTGGGTTTGGGAAATCGCGATGCCGGGTAGCGATCTAAAACCGCACGCTTCGGCACGTCTCGAGCGAATCGCCTAAGAGTGAACACTCACTTCGACAATCCGCTGGTGGAGCAACGCGACCTGCTTTCTGGAAAACGGATTGTAGTTCTCGATGATCGAGCAGTAATTCGAGTCACCGGAGAAGATCGCCTCACCTGGCTAAACGCAATGCTCTCGCAAAGCGTTTTGAATCTAAAGCCAGGAGATTCTGCCGAAGGACTTTTGCTAGATGCACAAGGTCGAATCGAACACGACGTTCATGTAATTGAAGACCGTGAATCCAGCTGGTTGATTGTTTTGGCTGAGCACAGCGAAAAACTTCTCAAGTGGCTAGACCTGATGATTTTTCGCAGCAAGGTTTCGGTGGCTCCATCTGATTTTGCAGTTGTAGGTAGCTTCGGTTCCGGTGTTTCAAACTTGGTCTGGAAGGACAAATGGTCTAACGAGCCGGTAGGTAGCGTGCGCTACGCGCAGCGCTCCGATGAACCCTGGGACTTTTTCGAATCGCTGGTTAGCCCGCAGGAGCTAACCCAACTGCTTGAAGATTCAACTCAGGCTGGCACTCTAGCTCTGGAGGCCTTGCGCGTGGCAGCACATCGCCCATGGCAGCCGAATGAGCTCGATGATAAGACCCTGCCTCACGAGCTGGATTGGCTAAGCAGTGCAGTGCACTTGACCAAGGGCTGCTACCGCGGGCAAGAATCGGTGGCAAAGGTGCATAACCTCGGGCACCCGCCTCGCCGCATTGTCTTGCTTCACCTTGATGGTTCTGGTCATGCTCTGGCAGAGGCTGGCGATCAGGTCTTTGTTAGCGGTACAGAAAATTCAATCGGACGAATTACCAGCATTGGCCAGCACTTCGAACTTGGGCCAATCGCGCTCGCGGTGATTAGTCGAAACGTAGATGAAAAAGCTGCGTTATTTGTCCGTACCGAATTTGGCGAAATCGCGGCTAATCAAGAAACAATCGTTCCGCCCACCGCAGGAATGGCAGCGAATCTTGCTGAAAAGCGAAAAAACTTACTAGGACGATGAATTGAGAACGCCGAGATTGCATTGGAGTCTTAGGGACTCCGCGCAGCGGGTAATTGAATCACTGCCTCCTGTGCTTCAAATTATTCTCGCCGCAATTTCTGCTTACTCGTTTTCACATTTTGTTTTAGGACACGAAGTTCCGTTGCTATCGGTAACGGTTTCAATCACTGCACTCGGTTTTACTCGAGATGCCAGACCGCGTCGTGTTATCGAAACTTCCGTAGGGATGATCCTCGGAATTGCTCTCAGTGAAACTTTGCTCAATACCTTTGGCCAAGGTATCTGGCAGATGGCTCTTACTCTTTTGATCTCTCTTGTACTCGCACGTTTTATAACATCGAGCTCGGCCTTCGCTCTTACTGTGGGTATTCAATCGATGCTGGTGCATTTGTTGCAGGCTCCATCTGGCGGTGTTTACATGCGTAGCGTCGATGGCATCATTGGAGGTCTCATTGCGTTGGTCTTTACCGCGCTGATTCCGCGAAACCCTAGAGGCTTGGCGATCAAAGATGCCGACAAACTATTTGATGCCTTCCTCGGTTCGATTCTTGCTCTCAAACGAGCTCTGCTTGAATCAAACGTGAAGGTGGCAGATGAGGCCCTCAAAGAGGTTCGCCGTACTCAGCCGCTGATTGACAACTGGCGCATGTCACTCGACAGCGCTATTTCGATAAGCCGCATTTCACCGTTTATGCGCAAGTTCCGAGACGACCTGACCGGCCAGGTTCGGGTGCTCCGCGGCATGGACTTAGCCATGCGCAATTTGCGAGTGGTCGTTCGGCGCATCGACTTTTTGATTCGAGATGGCCAGAAACGCCCTTATCTAGCCGACCTGCTAGATCAAATTGCCTCAGGGGTGAGCGACTTGGCCGAGGGTGTCGACGAGCCGGCCCAGCGATTCAAAGCCCAGGAAAAGTTCGTTGAAATAATTCACCAACTTGACCCCAAGAAATTTGGCATTGCCGATCAGCTCCAAGAAGCAAGCGTTTTGTTATTGCTCAGGCCGCTCTTGGTCGACCTGCTGTGTGCCTCTGGCATGAGCGAAGACGACGCCAGGGCAGAGTTACCCGCCATCTAGTTAGGCGCCACTGCTTTCCAGTCGACGCTGATTTCACCCAGGCGCCAACGCTTAGGGTCGCCAACAAGCGGCCACCCCTGATTTCGCAGATCTTTGCAAACGGATATCCAGCGCTGTGAAGCTCCAAAGACGGCAAGCCCAGAGTGATGTTTCCAGGAGATGTCGAGTGCAGTTAAAAAGTCGTGAATTTTCTCGCCCGGAATGTTGCGATGAATCAAAACCTTAGGAAGGCGCTCCGCAACCTTGCTTGGTAAGTCAAGTCCGCTTAGTCGAAGTGAAATCGTGAGTGCGATTGGTGATGTTTTACTTAGCGTCACCCAGCAGGAAAGCCGGCCAATTTCATCGCAGGTACCCTCAACCAGAATTCCATCATCTGAAAGTCGAGATTGCATTTGCGACCAAGCAGCCGCAACTTCACTTTCGTCATACTGACGCAAAACATTAAAGGCGCGAATCAAATCTGCTACTTCGAATTGCTCAGGAAGTGGAGTTTCAAAACCGCCATGCACAAAGTGCAAGTGGTCGTTTGCAACTGCGAGTCCGCGCTCAACTCGTTCGCGTTCAATTTCGATGCCAACAACGTGCACCGAAGGATTCACTTTCTTCAACCGAGCGAGTAACTCGATTGCTGTAATCGGAGACGCTCCAAATCCTAGGTCGACAACCACGGGATTCGACTTTCGGATAATTGGCAGGCTCGCGATGTAGCGGTCCACTCGGCGCAATCGATTTGGGTTGGTTGTGCCGCGGGTTATTGATCCGATTGGTTTCTTCGCAGCCACGGCATCTAACTTACTCGCTGACTAATATGAACTCATGACTGCTAAGTACACATTGATTTTGTTGCGCCACGGAAACAGCGTTTGGAACCAGGAAAACCTCTTCACCGGTTGGGTGGATGTCGACCTGAGCGACCAGGGTCGTGCAGAGGCGAAGCGTGCCGGCGAACTCCTCGCCGAATCTGGACTCAAGCCAGACCTGCTTTACACCTCACGCCTAAAGCGAGCCATCAACACCGCCCACATTGCTCTAAACGCAGCAGATCGTTCATGGATCGACGTAAAGCGCGACTGGCGCCTAAACGAGCGCCACTACGGTGCTCTTCAGGGCAAGGACAAAGCTCAGACCCTGGCAGAATACGGACCGGAGCAGTTCCAGACCTGGCGTCGCAGCTTTGATGTGCCACCGCCACCGATCGACGACAACGACAAGTATTCACAGGCTCACGACGAGCGCTATGCCGACCTTAAGGAAATCCCAAAGACCGAATGCCTAAAGGACGTGCTCGAGCGCATGCTGCCTTTCTGGATGAGCGACATTCAGCCTGACCTCAAAGCTGGCAAGACAGTCTTGGTGACCGCGCACGGTAATTCACTTCGTGCATTGGTCAAGCACTTGGATGGAATCTCAGACGACGACATCGCAGAGCTAAACATTCCAACCGGTATTCCACTGGTCTACAAGTTGGACGAGCACTTCAAGCCGCTGGTAAAGGGCGGGGAGTACCTAGACCCAGAAGCAGCAGCCGCAGGTGCAGCCGCAGTGGCAGCTCAGGGCAAGAAGTAGAAACTAGTCGGTTTCGTTCCACTCACCGGTGGTCAGGTAAGAAACTTTCGCACTGATGTCGACAACGTGATCTGCGAATCGTTCGTGATAACGAGAAGCCAATGTTACGTCGACAGTAAACATTGCGTTTTCTTTCCAGTCATCGCCAAGTACTACATCGAATACGTGACGGTGAAGTTCGTCTACTCGTGCATCCTCAGCCTGAATCTGGCGGGCTTGGTCTACGTCGGTGTTCTGCAGAATAGAAACACACTTCTTGGCAAGTTCGATGTCGAGCGCACCCATTTCTTTGAAGGTGGCAGAAAGTGCAGCTGGTACCGCAGAACCAGGGAATCGATAGCGAGCAATAGCCGCAATATGACCGGCAAGTGCACCCATGCGCTCAAGCGATGCTGAAATACGAAGCGCTGAAACCAAAATGCGCAGATCGCGAGCTACCGGTGACTGCTTTGCCAAAATTCGAATTACAAGTTCGTCGAGTGCAAGTGCCTTGTTTCCGGTTTGATCTGCGATTGCGATGGCTTCGTCGGCGAGCTGCACATTTGATTCGTTGAAGGCTTTGGACGCCTTCTCGATGATTCGAACTGTGTCTTCGGCCATCTCTACAAGACGCACCTGAACTTCGTGCAACTGTGTCTGGAATACTTCGCGCATGCGGTCGCCCCTTGCTAATTCACCTGACATGAACCCTCGCATCACTAAGTAAACAAATGCCAAACAAACTTGGAATTTTGGTCAAATTCCGCTTATTTACTGGCCTGCAGCAAAGTTTACTTGGTTAATTCCCCCTAGTCTTGAAGCGTGAACAGTAGCAACGGCCAAGTCAACGCGGTTATCGCGGCTGAGGTGCTTGAGGCGCTCGGCACGGCTGCCGTTGTTGTGAACGACATCAACATCATGGTTCAGGCGACTACCAACGCTCAGGACTTCGGTCTGATGCAAGATCGAGCTCTGGTTGAAGTGGAATTACTGAATCTCGTTGATTGGGCCCGCAAATCAAAAGAGACCAAAACTGTCGAGAGCCAAATCAATGTGGGTGGACGCGCTAGCAAGATTTGGGTGCAGGCCACCGCAGCTCTACTCGGCAACGGATTTGTAATTCTTACTCTCGAGGATCGCACCGAGGCTCGACGACTTGACGAAACCCGTCGCGACTTTGTTGCCAACATCTCTCATGAGCTAAAAACTCCAATTGGTGCTATCGCTCTCCTTGCCGAAACCCTTCAAGGTGCTACAGACGATCCGGCTGCCGTTAAGAAATTCGCAGCGAGCCTGCAGCGAGAAGCCAATCGCCTTGGCCACATAGTTCAGGAAATTATTGAACTTTCGCGTTTGCAGTCGGCTACCTACGTTGCAGATAGCGGAATGGTTAATCTAAACGAGGTAATCAACGACGCTTTAGATCGAGTGCAGATCGCTGCAGAGTCTAAGCAGATGAGAGTTGTGGCGGATA
Source organism: Actinomycetota bacterium (assembly GCA_041181555.1). Lineage (GTDB taxonomy): Bacteria > Actinomycetota > Actinomycetes > Actinomycetales > Microbacteriaceae > Rhodoluna. The sequence goes on from JBEGPH010000006.1 coordinate 12,764, forward strand.
TCTCTGAGCAAGTGTTTGTAACTGGAAACTACGAACAGTTAGCAATTGCCATCACAAACTTGATTGAAAATGCAATTAACTACAGCGATGCAAATGGTCAAGTCGGTATTGCACTTCGAAATAATCAAGACACTGCCGAGGTGGTAATTACGGACAGCGGTGTGGGAATTGCCATCGAAGACCAAGCAAGAATTTTCGAACGATTCTATCGAGTCGATCCTTCGAGAAGTCGTGAAACCGGCGGTACCGGGCTTGGGCTGGCAATCGTGAAGCACATCGCTCTCAACCACGGCGGCGAAATTTCCGTATTTTCCAAGCCAGGCCTCGGTTCCACCTTTACTCTGTCGCTACCAATTGATCAGAAAGCAACCAATAGCTAAATGACCAAAATCCTTGTAGTTGAAGATGAGCAGTCGCTTCGTGAGCCCCTCGTTTACGTTCTCGAGAAAGAGGGCTACGAGGTAGTCGATGCCGCCGATGGCGATCAGGCCATCAAAGTTTTCAATGCCGAACAGCCAGACCTAATCTTGCTCGACCTCATGCTGCCTAAGAAAAGCGGCAACGAGGTTTGCCAAATCATCCGACAGTCGTCCAACGTTCCAATCATCATGTTGACCGCAAAGGACAGCGAAATTGACAAAGTTGTCGGGCTTGAAATTGGCGCCGATGACTACGTGACCAAGCCGTACTCCACTCCCGAATTGAAGGCGAGAATCAAGGCTGTGCTTCGTCGAAACGTCGAGCCGCAGGTGGAGCTCGGAAATGTGCTCGAAGCTGGTGGCGTGCGAATGGACATCGAGCGACACGAAGTACAAGTGAATGGCGAGCGCGTGCAGTTGCCACTAAAAGAATTTGAATTGCTCGAACTTCTCTTAGAGAACGTGAATCGTGTTCTAACTCGCGGGCAAATTATCGATCGAGTTTGGGGTAGCGATTATTTCGGTGACACTAAAACTCTTGACGTACACGTGAAGCGCATTCGATCAAAGATTGAGGAAGATCCAGCCCGTCCTGAGCACTTGGTTACCGTGCGCGGCCTGGGCTATAAGTTCCAGGCGTAAAACTACTTCTTTTCAGGTGTAGTTAGGTTGCCGAGGCTGTTCACCAAAGGCGCGTACTGAGCGAAAGTTCCATCAAGTACTGGAACATTCAGGGTTACCTTTTCAGCGCCTACCGAAACATGAAGTTCGATGAGTTCTCCAGCTTTAGCTGTGATGCCAAGTGGAATAGCCTGACCACCGTTGTAGCCGAGATCTAGCTTTTCGCCAGCTCCAACCGAAACCGGAATTTCTGCGGTACTAGTTGAGCCGTGAGCGTGCAAGCCAACTGTTGTGGCAACCGCGTCGACATCCTGGTTAACCAGGGTGCCGAATAGGGCTCCCTGCCCGGTTGCGGTGGTGAGGTACATAAAGTTTCGAACGCCGATCTTGCCGACCATGGTGTTGACACCGTCAGACGGGTCGTACTGCTTGAGAGAAGCCACTGGGCTGGTAAATGTGCATCCGGTGGTGCCTAGGGCAACAGCGGCAGCGATGGCAACAGCGGCAAATTTGCGGTTTAGCAAGATGTTTCCTCTCAAGGTGGTTCCTCCAAAATGCTACCCCAGATGTTTCTTGGCTCTGCGGCTCACTCGTGGTAAAATTGTGGTTTCTGAAGGGAAATCTTCCACATATGAAACTTGAAGTTGGCGAAACTCTCGTCTACCCACACCACGGCGCAGCAAAAATCGTAAAAATCGAGAAGCGCGAGTTTGCCGGGGTCAAAGAGCAGCACCTGCAGCTAAAAGTCACCCAGGGCGACCTGCTCATTTGGGTACCTTTCTCAAAGGTTGAGACCGTTGGAATCCGTGCCGTTATTGATAACAAGGGTGTAAAGAAGGTCGTCGAGATTCTTCAGGCCGACTTCGTTGAGGAGCCAACCAACTGGTCACGCCGTTACAAGGCCAACCTAGAAAAGCTTCAGTCTGGCGATGTAAACAAGAACGCCGAGGTCGTCCGCGACCTATGGCGCCGCGATCAGGACCGTGGCCTCTCAGCCGGTGAAAAGCGTATGCTTGCCAAGGCTCGTCAGATTTTGGTTTCAGAGCTTGCTCTGGCCAAGAAGTCAGACGAAGAGAAGGCCATCAAATTCCTAGACGACGCACTGGCTGGCAAAAAGTAAGACCATGACCAATCGCGACTTAGCGGTGATCGTTGTCGCCGCCGGTCGCGGTGAACGGTTGAAAGCCGAGAAACCAAAAGCATTCGTTGAAATCAACGGGCGCACTATTTTGGAACACTCACTGCTACCCATCGCAAACCTCAAAGATCTAAAACAGGTTGTAATCGCCTCGCCGGCAAGTCACCTCGAACAGGCAACGATTATCGCCAGTCAACTATTCGACAAAGATGTGACAGTCGATGTGGTTATCGGTGGAGAGACCAGGCAGCAGTCAATCTCGATCGCGCTCGCGGAAGTCAATTCCGCGATTGTTCTGATTCACGATGCCGCTCGTGCCTTTGCATCAACCGAGCTGTTCGAATCGGTTTACACTCGCGTCAAGAATTCGCAGCAGGCTGTCATTCCTGCAGTACAAATTTCCGACACCGTTAAGCGAGTCAGTGGCGATGAAATTCTTGAAACGGTTGATCGATCTTCGCTGCGCAGCGCACAGACCCCGCAGGGATTCATCGCGGCAGATCTAAAGCGCGCATATGCCGACGCCACAAACGACTTCACCGACGACGCTGCACTTTTTCAGTCGCTCGGTAAAAAAGTGTTGTTTGTCGAGGGTGAAGCCAATGCTGCCAAGATCACCACGCCGGATGATCTGGGCGGGGTACTCGCTCGTCTCAACGGCCCTGGCCGCACCGGCATCGGCACCGATGTTCACCGATTCTCAAGCGACCCAAGCAAAAAGCTGTATCTGGCAACAATCGAATGGCCCGGAGTCCCAGGGCTCGATGGTCACAGCGACGGCGATGCTGTCTCGCACGCAATCGTCGACGCACTACTTTCTGCGGCAGGACTTGGTGATATCGGAAGTAACTTCGGGGTGGACCGACCAGAGTTTGCCGGAGCCAACGGAAGCGTTTTTCTCACCGAGACCGTGAAGCTGCTTGCTCTAGCCGGCTACCAGGTGGTCAACGTGTCGGTGCAGCTAATCGGCAATCGCCCAAAGGTTTCCACCAAGCGCAAAGAAGCCGAAGCAGCACTCACTGCGCTGGTCGGCGCACCGGTTACCCTAGGCGCAACCACCACAGACGGCCTTGGCTTCCTGGGTAACGACGAGGGTGTTGCAGCGGTGGCATCCGCCTTGATTATCAGTGCCAAAGATAGGCTGAACGCATGACCCTCAGCCTCTACGACTCAAAGAGCCAGGCGCTTCGGGCATTTCAGCCAATCACCGCTGGTCAGGTAGGCATCTACGTTTGCGGCCCTACGGTTCAGGGAGCACCTCACGTTGGACACCTGCGCAGCGCTCTGGTTTATGACATTCTGCGTCGCTGGCTTGAGGCCACCGGCAACAAAGTTACCCTGGTGCGAAACGTCACCGACATCGACGACAAAGTGCTTGAAAACGCAAAGACTGCCGGCGAAAACTGGTGGGCTTTGGCATATCGTTTTGAGCAGGAATTCAACGCGGCCTATCGCAAAATCGGAATCCAGTCGCCAACCTATGAGCCTCGCGCAACCGGTGCGATTCCAGAAATGCTAGAAATCATTGATCGTCTTATTGAGCTTGGGTTCGCCTATGCCACCGATGACGGATCGGTTTATTTTGAATCTTCAAAGTGGGCAAACTACGGTGAGCTCACCAATCAAAAACTTGATGACATGGAAGCCAGTGAAGCCTCTGAAAAAGGCAAGCGAAATTCACACGACTTCGCGCTATGGAAAGCGGCCAAGGCTGGCGAGCCAGAAAGCGCAGCCTGGGAATCAAAGTTTGGGCGCGGTCGTCCGGGTTGGCACATCGAGTGCAGTGCGATGTCTACTAAGTATCTGGGCAGCAACTTCGATATTCACGGCGGCGGACTAGATCTTCGATTCCCTCATCACGAAAACGAGTTAGCGCAGTCAACTGCTGCGGGCGATGAGTTTGCGAATTACTGGATTCACAATGCATTGGTAAATGTGAACGGGCAGAAAATGTCCAAGTCATTAGGCAATTCGATTTTCGCTGAAGACCTTTTTGCTAACGCCAGTGGAATCGCCGTGCGTTATTACCTTGGCAGCGCTCACTACCGTTCGGTTTTGGATTACCACGATGGAGTGCTGGATGAGGCATCTGCTGCAGTTGCTCGAATCGAAACATTCCTGAAGCGCGCGCTTCGCGAATTTTCTACCGATGCAAAACACGTCGGTCTCGTTCCAAACTTTCCGGCAAAGTTTGCCGAAGCAATGAACGACGACTTGAATCTTCCGATTGCCCTAGGTGTAATTCACGATACCGTGCGCGAAGGCAACGCTTCACTCGACAGCAAAGACTTGGAATCTGCTCGATCTGCATTCATTGCTGTGCTTGGCATGACCAATATTCTTCGTATCAATCCAATCGACGAATTTTGGGGTGCGTCTGTCGGTAATGAAGCCGAACATCAGGCACTCGATAGTTTGATTCGCTCACTAATCGAAGAGCGAAATGCGGCACGGGCCGCAAAAGACTTTGCGAAAGCCGATCAGCTTCGCGACCTAATCTCTGCAGTCGGAATCAAACTTGAGGATGCTGCCGATCAAACGCATTGGAGTGTTGACTAATGGCAAAACCAGGACGCCCAGGAGCCGCTAAGGGCGGCAAGGGAGCAACCAAGGGCAGTGGAGGCAATAACAAGCGCCGCTTAGCCGGTAAAGGCCCAACCCCTAAAGCCGAAGACCGTAAGAAGCACAAGGCTTTCAAGCTCAAGCAGGCCGAGGAGCGTAAGGCTCGTGCGCTTGGCATCAAGACCGCCGGCAAAGGCGCGGGTAACTCAAAGACTGCCCGAGAGCTAGAGGCAGCGAAGGCCAAGCCGGCTGCGCGCGCGGCTGGAACCCGAGGCTCGGCGCCTCGTGGAGCTGCACGACCAGCCGCTGGTAAATCGGTGCGCGATGGTTCACGCCGTGGAGAATTCTTGGCACCTACCGCTCGCACTGCGGGCTCAGCTGGAGCGGCTCGGCGTTCTGGAGATCGCGTAGCCAAGGCTGCCGATGCAGCTGAGGTGCTGTCAGGTCGCAACTCTGTGCTTGAGGCTTTGCGAGCAAAAGTTCCGGCAACTGCGCTTTACATTGCAAACCGAATCGAGATGGATGATCGCGTAAAGGAAGCAATCAAGCTCGCTGCATCTCGCGGCATCGCCATGAACGAAGTCACACGTCCGGAAATCGATCGCATGACCGGATACGACTCAGTCCACCAGGGCATCGCATTGCAGGTGCCGCCATACAAGTATCAGCACCCACTAGAACTTCTCGACATGATTATCGCTCGAGGTCAGAAGCCATTATTGGTAGCCCTCGATGGTATTACAGACCCACGTAACCTCGGTGCAATCATTCGTTCTGTTGCAGCCTTTGGTGGTCAGGGAGTTATTGTTCCGCAGCGTCGATCAACCGGTGTGACTGCATCGGCTTGGAAGACCTCTGCAGGAGCAGCTGCAAGAATCCCAGTTGCACTAGCGGCTAACCTCAACGCCACTCTTAAGGATTTGAAGAAGCGCGGTTGCTTCATTGTCGGGCTCGACGGTGGCGGAGATATGCAGATGCACGATTTCAAGCTCGGCAGCGAACCACTAGTTCTTGTAGTGGGCAGCGAGGGCAAAGGTCTGTCGCGTTTGGTTCAAGAGAACTGCGACGCGATTGCTTCGATTCCTATTCACGGCGCAACCGAGTCGCTCAACGCAGGTATCGCAGCGAGTGTGGCTCTATACGAAGTAAGTAAGCGCCGCGCTTAGTTTGTTTTATTAAACGAGGTCGCGCCAGTCGGTATCTTCGTCATCGATAGCGACAATTGTTCCGGTAGGCACTGCCTCTGGCAGCACAATCGACTCTGTCGTCTGATTCAGGTAAGTCTGCTCATCGCGTCGATGTGACAGCACGTTGGTTACGTAACTCTGCACCGCTTCGGCAAGAGGTATACCGTGTCCGGCGTTCTCCGCCATAAACCAGCGGTGCTCAAGCACCTGATGAAATATTTCTGCGGGTTCAAGCTTGCCGCGCATCTCGACCGGAATGGCACCCACAACGACTTCATAAACTCGACTCATCCACTCGTGAGCGAGCATCTCTTCATCTGCACCAGGACGCTGATGCTTCAATCGGTATTCATCGATTGAGTTAAGCAATCTTCGCGCCTGATTTTCTTCAACGTCTAGCCCGGTTAGCTGCAACAGACGACGAGCGTGGTGACCGGCATCAACCACCTTAGGTTGAATACGAACCTTGTTACCACTTTCGTCGTTGGTAATTGAAAGCTCGCCGATATCGAAGCCAAGGTCATTGAGCAACTGAACGCGACGAGAAATCTTCCAACGTTCGTTACGTTCAAAAATCTCTGTGCCGGTTAGTGCACTCCAAAGTTCTTGATACTTTGCCACAATGCGCGCACTGATTTGAATTGGATCGACTCCGGCATGAGCCATTCCCGAGGCAACGAGGTCCATCAACTCACCGGCGATGTTTACACGAGCAATCTCTAGGTCGTTATCGCGTTGCCCCTGTGACAAACCTGACTCGTAAAGTTGTCCGGTCTCGGCATCAACTAGGTAAGCGGCGAATGCTCCTGCGTCGCGGCGAAACAAAGTATTAGAAAGTGAAACATCGCCCCAGAAAAATCCGGCGATGTGAAGTCGAACTAGCAGCAGTGCTAAAGCATCCACCAGACGAGATGCGGTTTCTGGACGCAAACCCTGAGACCACATTGCTCGATAGGGGAGCGAAAACTTCAGGTGGCGAGTGACCAGGGCAGCCATGAGCGGTTCGCCAGTTGCATCGCTTCGACCCCTAACCACCGCGAATGGTTCGACGCATGGCACACCGATGCGCTGCAAGTTTTTAAGCATTTCGTATTCGCGCGAGGCAAGCTCTGGCAGGGTTTCCTTGATCGCGATCACGTAACCCTCGAGCGGAGCAAAGCGCACGATGTGGCGGCTGAGGCCCTTGGGCAGTGCGGCGATATGTTCAGCCGGCCAATCCTCCAATGGCAAATGCCACGGTAGATCCAGGAGTGCTGGCTCTACCGTGGCAGCCGTTATGTCTAGAGACGAAGTCAATCGACTAGTTCAGGCGCTGTTCGGTTTCTGCGTCGAACAAGTGGACAATCGCGTCTGAGGTTGGGGCGAGAGTTACGTGGTCTCCTCGCATTGGGTGCACTCGGCCGTCAACACGAGAAACAATTTCGTGTGATGGACCTTCAACCTTGGTGGTTCCGTATAGGTAACCGTCGGCACCGAGCTCTTCGATGACATCAACGTCTACGTCGATACCCTTCGACTTGCTTACCTCGAGGTTTTCTGGGCGCAAACCAACAATGATGTGATTGCCTGATGCCTTCTTCAAGATTGCATCGCTGACTGGAAGCACCATGTTTCCGAATTGCACACCGCCAGAGACCTTCTCCAACTTCAAGAGGTTCATTGCTGGTGATCCAATGAATCCAGCAACAAAAGCGTTTACTGGCTTCTCATACAAGTTACGTGGAGTATCAACCTGCTGAAGAACTCCGTCCTTCAATACTGCAACTCGGTCGCCCATGGTCATAGCTTCTACCTGGTCGTGAGTCACGTAAACGGTAGTTACGCCAAGTCGACGCTGAAGCGATGCAATCTGAGTACGAGTCTGAACACGAAGCTTTGCATCCAAGTTTGATAGCGGCTCGTCCATCAAGAACACCTGCGGCTTACGAACAATCGCACGACCCATTGCTACACGCTGACGCTGACCACCAGAAAGCGCCTTTGGCTTACGTGATAGGTACTGCTCTAGATCGAGAAGCTTTGCGGCTTCAAGCACGCGCTCTGCTCGCTCTTCCTTGCTTACGCCAGCAATCTTTAGAGCGAAGCCCATGTTTTCTGCCACGGTCATGTGTGGGTATAGAGCGTAGTTCTGGAAAACCATCGCAATGTCGCGGTCCTTTGGCGACATGTTGGTCACATCTTTGTCACCAATTTTGATTGCTCCAGAGTTGACCTCTTCTAGACCTGCAAGCATGCGCAGGGTGGTTGACTTACCGCAACCTGAAGGGCCCACCAAGACCAAGAACTCGCCGTCCTTGATGTCTAGGTTGATTTTGTCCACTGCGGCGCGAGTGCCGCCTGGGTAAAGACGCGTAGCGTCTTCGAACTTGACTGATGCCATTTATTTCTCCTCACCGGCAGGTACGTGCCGGACGATCCGTAGTGATGAGCCCGGCGAGCGGTCGCCTACCGGGTATAGCCATTATGACAGGGGATAAGCCTCGTTTAGACTGGAAAACCTGTCCGAAATCAAATCGTGACGAAAGGTATCTATGAACCAGCCACACAAGCCAACCCGCTCAGAACAGCGCGACGCAGCCCGAGCCAAAGCCAAGGAGCTTCGCGAGCAGCACAAGAAGAACGAGAAGCGCAAAGGCATCGTCGTGAAGTTGGGCATCGGTGCCGGTGTGGTTGCAGTTGCAGCCATCATTGCAGCGGTAATCCTGACCGGAGTAGCCAACGAGTCAGGCCAGAGCGAGACACCTTCTAATCTCACAGCCAACAACGGAATTCTGATCGGTGCCGGCGGCGTAGCCATTCTTGACGGCAAGGTACCAGCCCCGATTGCCACCCCGGCTGCAACCACCAAGCCAGTGCACATCGTCACCTACATCGACTACCAGTGCCCTTACTGTGCGCATTTCGAAAACGCCAACCTGAAGCAAATCAAGGGCTGGCTAGACACCGGATTTGCCACACTTGAAATCCGTCCAATCTCATTCCTTGACGGACGCGGATCGCCAAACACCTACTCGAGCCGTGCAGCCAATGCCGCGCTCGCGGTGGCTAAATATTCGCCAAACAAATTCTTTGCTTTCAACGAGGCGCTCTTCTTGAATCAGCCAGCTGAAAACACCAAGGGACCTGAAAACGACCAGCTGATTGAGTTGGCAAAGTCACTGGGGGTAAACAGCAACGCTTTCCAGGCCGCGGTGAAAAACAAAGACTTCGGCAAGTGGATCTTGAGCACCACTTCTAAGGTGTTGGGCAACCCGGTTATCGATTCAAACCCAACCGTAAATCTGGAAGGCACTCCGCTCGTGCTGGTTAATGGCCAGTCGTACACCGGCGCCATCGACAACGCTGCAGAGTTCTCACAATTTGTCACCGGCATAGCCGCGGCAAAGTAGAATATCAAAGTTCACCTTTGGTGAATTTAGACACGAATTACGGCGGGTAACCGACGTAAGAAGAGTGGTAAAAGTCTCTTCTGAAAATTCGATGCCTAGGCCGACCTGGCGCAATTGGTAGCGCATCGCACTTGTAATGCGAGGGTTAGGGGTTCGAGTCCCCTGGTCGGCTCATACGAAAAGACCCCCGAGAAATCGGGGGTCTTTTTTATTGCAAGTTAGCCAAGTAGCTTGGCGAAGGCTTCGTAAACCAGAAATGCTGGCCACACGATTGCCTTTAGAAAACCGAGAACTCCATCCCAGAATCCGGTGGCGGTAGAAATAAAGTAAATCGCCGCTCCAATGAAACCAAGGGTGTAGAAGCCGCTTGTCGAGCGCCTCTTGTAATTGACGTCGAGCTTGACGCCTTTCTTGATTTTCTTCTTCAGCTTCTTCTTGAACTTGTCTTTGTCGAAATATTCGCTCATCTGGCGACTCTACTCTTCTTTGAAGGTGATACTCACCGAGTTGATACAAAAGCGATCACCGGTTGGAGTCTGCGGTGCATCTTCGAAGACGTGGCCCAGGTGACCACCGCAGTTAGCGCAGCGCACTTCGGTGCGCACCATGCCGTGCGAGCGATCCTCGATTAGCTCGACGGCATCGCCTTCTTTTGGTTGGTAGAAACTTGGCCAACCGCAGTGCGAGTCAAACTTGGTTTCGCTGGTGAACAGTTCGGCACCGCAACCTTTGCAACTGAAAGTGCCGATGCGTTTTTCATCCAGAAGGTCTCCAGTCCAGGCCGGTTCGGTGCCGGCCTCGCGAAGCACGTGATATTCAAAATCGGTGAGTTCGTTGCGCCACTCATCTTCGGACTTATTGATTTTGTATTTCATGCGATTCCTTCGACTGATTGAACCTAATATTAGGTCTGTAGAAAGAAGTGTGCAGATGGCAGATAAATTCCCTAAGGATGAATTTGACGCCGCACCTATTCACGGCGGTCGTCACCGCATTCGTCGTACTGCGCGGCACCGCGTCCTAGAGTTTTTGAAAATCGCGGCATATTCTGCAGTGGTTGCAGTGTTGGGCTTTGTCGGGTTGAAGGCAATTGACAGCCTTAACTTTTTCGATACCAATTCAGTAGTCGTTACCCAGCCTGTGGTTGAAACTCTGAAGCCACTCGTTGTTGTCTTAGATGGCACCAGCAAGGATGGCAATGCCACTTCGGTTGCCAAGCTGCTTTTGAATGCAGGCTATAACGTTGGTGCTGCCGCTAACTATGTTCCGGCTACCGGCGGTCAGGTTGCGGTGAGTTCGGTCTATTACCTTTCGACAGATAATCAGGCCGTGGCCGAGGCGATTGCAAAAAAACTTTCGACCGCAAAAGTTGCTGTAAGGGCAACTGTTTCTTCGGAATTTACCGATGCAATTACCGTGGTTTTGGGCACAGACCTCAACTAGATAGCCGTTTTTGGCTAAATCACACTTGTATAACAAAGGGTTAATACCTCTTTTGGGGCTATTGCTCATATGCCTTGTGTCGCTAGGGTTAGAGATGGTCGTAGCAGTACACGTAGCACTTGCTTCATAGACGTGCGACTCTGGTTCGGGAGTTCCGAACCTGTCACACAGCATCAGGAGTAAGTAATGGCACAAGGAACCGTAAAGTGGTTCAACTCTGAAAAGGGTTTTGGATTCATCACACAGGACGGCGGAGCAGACGTATTCGTACACTTCTCAGCGATCCAGGGCGATGGCTACAAGGAACTAAAGGAAAACCAGCGCGTTGAGTTCGAAGTAAAGAACGGCGACAAGGGTCCTCAGGCTGACAAGGTAACTCTTATCTAGCCCTAAGCCGACCAAAGGCTTGGAAGCCCCCGAGAAATCGGGGGTTTTCCGCATTAAAGAGGTATTTGCACTCTCGGGCTAAGAGTGCCAAAATTGGATTAGCACTCACAGATGACGAGTGCCAATTCATGAACTACGGGAGTAATCCAACATGGCAAAAATTATCGCTTTTGATGAAGAAGCTCGCCGCGGCCTTGAGCGCGGTTTGAACATCTTGGCCGACACCGTGAAGGTGACCCTTGGCCCTCGCGGACGCAACGTCGTCCTAGAGAAGAAGTGGGGTGCACCTACCATCACTAACGATGGTGTTTCGATCGCTAAGGAGATCGAACTAGAAGACCCGTTCGAGCGCATTGGTGCAGAACTGGTTAAGGAAGTTGCCAAGAAGACTGACGACGTAGCCGGTGACGGTACTACCACTGCAACCGTTCTTGCTCAGGCACTCGTGCGCGAAGGTTTGCGCAACGTTGCAGCTGGTGCAGACCCAATCACTCTTCGTCGTGGAATCGACAAGGCAGTTAGCGCTGTTATCGAAGAACTACACAACATCGCACAGCCGATCAAGTCAAAGGAGCAGATTGCTTCGACCGCTTCGATCTCTGCTGGCGACCCAAACATCGGTGGTCTTATCGCTGAGGCAATCGACAAAGTTGGTAAGGAAGGTGTTGTCACTGTTGAGGAGTCAAACACTTTCGGTATCGAGCTTCAGCTCACCGAAGGTATGCGCTTCGACAAGGGTTACATTTCTGCTTACATGGTGACCGACCCTGAGCGTCAGGAAGCTGTGCTTGAAGACGCTTACGTTTTGATCACCAACTCAAAGGTCTCAATGATGAAGGATCTGCTACCTGTCGTAGACAAGGTTATGCAGACCGGTAAGCCATTGCTAATCATCGCTGAGGACATCGAAGGTGAAGCACTTGCAACTTTGATCGTCAACAAGATTCGCGGAATCTTCAAGTCGGTTGCTGTAAAGGCACCTGGCTTCGGCGACCGTCGTAAGGCAATGCTTCAGGACATCGCAATCTTGACCGGCGGTCAGGTAATTGCCGAAGAAGTTGGTCTAAAGCTAGAGAACGCAACCATCGACCTATTGGGTCGCGCTCGCAAGGTGGTTATCACCAAGGACGAGACCACCATCGTTGAAGGTGCTGGTACTCCTGAGGAGATCACCGGTCGCGTTGAGCAGATCCGTCGCGAGATGGAGAAGTCAGACAGCGACTACGACCGCGAGAAGCTACAGGAGCGTTTGGCCAAGCTTGCCGGCGGTGTGGCTGTAATCAAGGCGGGTGCTGCTACCGAGGTTGAACTAAAGGAGCGCAAGCACCGCATTGAAGACGCAGTTCGCAACGCGAAGGCTGCGGTTGAAGAGGGCATCGTTGCCGGTGGTGGTGTTGCGCTTCTACAGGCAAGCAAGGTTGCTTTCGAGAAGCTAAACCTTCAGGGCGACGAAGCAACCGGTGCGAACATCGTTCGCGTTGCAGTTGCTGCTCCGCTAAAGCAGATTGCGCTCAACGCAGGTCTCGAGCCTGGTGTTGTTGCTGAGAAGGTAACCCACCTTCCAGTTGGCCACGGTCTAAACGCTGCAACCGGCGAATACGTAGACATGATGGCTGCTGGCATCAACGACCCAGTAAAGGTAACTCGTTCAGCACTGCAGAACGCAGCCTCTATTGCGGGTCTATTCCTAACTACCGAAGCGGTAGTTGCAGACAAGCCAGAGCCTGCTGCTCCAGCTGCTGCACCTCAGGGTGGAATGGACTTGCACCTCAGGGTGGAATGGACTTCTAAAGAAGTTAAAAAAGCGGGTCACCAGTTCGGTGGCCCGCTTTTGCTTTAACTGTTACGCAGTGAATAGCCCGAGATTGGCTCGTTCGATCTCTTCATACTGGTGAGCGGCAGTAGCAAGGGCTCTGCCGAGTTCCCCCAGTTGCTGTTGGACAGTGGTGGCGGTGCCGTGCCAACGTACTGATAATTCTTGAAACTGATTTGCGGCAAGGCCGCGCCAAGAATCTTGCAGTGAACTGAGTTGTGCGTGCAGGGTTTCAATTTCCGCCTGCACTTTGGTGATGCTGGATTGAATTGCTGAATTGGCTGCGAGTACTTGCTCGCTATCTACTTGAAATTGAGTCATGCAACCATGCTGGCGCCGGCGTCAATTCTGCAGTTGTGAATTAGAAAATCTGTGGAGAAAACAGGGAGTTAGCGAAGTGGTAATTCAACCCGGAAGGTCGCTCCGCCGCCATCGGTTTCAAGTGCCATGATGGCACCACCGTGACGCTCGACGATGGTCTTCACAATTGAAAGACCAAGGCCCGAACCACCGGTCTCGCGATTGCGCGAGTTATCTGCGCGATAAAAACGCTCGAAAACCTTCTCTCGAAGTGGAGCAGGAATGCCTTCGCCGTGATCGCGCACTTCAAGCACAGTGTGGGTAGGGGTGTTACCCAGAGCCACTTCGATGCTCGAACCTGATTTCGAGAAACGTGTTGCGTTAGCAAGCAGGTTGGTGAGCACCTGTCGGAAGCTAGATAGGTCTACCAGGCCGAATACGTCTTCTTGAGTTTGGTTTCCCGATAAATCGGTTACCTTGAAGTTGATGTCGTTCGCGTTGACCTTGGCGTCACTGATTGAGACCTTGGCGATTTCACTCAGGTTGTTTTCGGTTTTGGCCAATGGGGTAGCTTCGTCCATTCGAGCGAGTGCAAGAAGGTTCTCCACAAGTTCGCTCATGCGGATGGCTTCGCTTTCAATGCGAGACATTGCATCCGTGACATCGGCCTTGTTCTTTAGCGCGCCGATTCGATAGAGCTCGGCGTAACCTCGAAGTGTTACCAGGGGAGTGCGAAGTTCGTGGCTGGCGTCTGCAACAAATCGACGCATTTGATCGAGTGTCTTGTTTCGGGTAGACATCGCCCCGTCGATGCTCGAAAGCATTGTGTTCAGCGAAGTGCTGAGCCGACCCAGTTCGGTATTTGGGCTGTGTTCTATCAGGCGCTGACTGGTGTCGCCAGCGGCAACAGCCTCGGCCGTGCGTTCTACTTCGCGAAGTGGTCGAAGTGCTGAACTGATAGTCATCCAAATTGCGATGGCACTCACCACCAGAAGTAAAATGCCAAATCCTGTACCGATGGCTCCGTATTGCTGGATCAAACCCGCATTCGCACTATCGGGCAGCGCTACCAAAACCGAGCCGCCGAGAGTGGTCATTGGCATTGCAATCATTCGCCAGTTACCAAGCGACACATCAGAGGAGCGTCCGGAAACCTTGATTTCGAAAGGCTGCCCTTGGGTGTTCATAACCACCGGAAGCGTGAAGTTGGTGAGGTTGGGCACATCTTGTTTGGCATTAGTCGAAGAGACCAGGCCAAGCAACAAGGTGCCATCAGTGTCCAAAAATGCGATGTAGTAGTCACTCGGTAGTCGAGGGATTACCACTTGGCGGCTCGCCAAGCGAGCTTCGAGGGTCACGGGGTTTTCACGAGAGAGCGTCGCGGCTGTTGAGATGAGCAGAGTGTCGGTGTTTTGCTGCAGGTAGGTGCGAAGCAGCGAGATAGTGCCGACGCTCGAAACAACCAGCAGCACGCCAATGAGCGCCACCGACATAGTGGTGAGCTTGGAACGCAAGGAAATGCGCTCCCAGGCGGATGCTAGTTTTTCATTCACGAAATAAGACTATTTCTTCAAGTTGTTTGCCACGTACATGTAGCCAACCCCGCGCTTTGTCTTAATCAGCGGCTCTGTTGTAACCGGATCAAGCTTTTTGCGTAGATAGGAAATGTAAGACTCAACGATTCCCATCTCTCCATTGAAGTCATAGTGCCAAACGTGGTCGATGATCTGCTCTTTAGAAAGCACTCGGTTTGGGTTTGACATCAAGAAGCGGAGCAATTGATATTCGGTAGGAGAGAGGTCGACAATTTGGCCGTTGACGTAAACGTCATGGGCATCTTCGTCAATCTTGATTTCGCCAACTTCAATCACCGAAGGTTCGGTTTCAGTTTTCTTTGAGCGACGCAGGATTGCGTGAATTCGAGCGACAACCTCGTCGAGCCCAAATGGCTTGGTGACGTAGTCGTCTCCACCTACGGTTAAGCCGGTAACACGGTCTGCTTCTTCATCACGAGCACTTAGGAAGAGCACTGGCACATCGATACCTTTGGCACGAATCGCCTTGGTAACACTGAAGCCATTCATGTCAGGAAGCATGACATCAAGAATGATGATGTCGGGTTTTGATTTTTCCGCAGCAACAACTGCGTCGTTTCCGTTACCAACTGCGGCAACGCTGAAGCCAGCAAATCGAAGCTGACGGGAGAGGAGATCACGAATGCTTGGTTCGTCGTCTACGACGAGTACCTTGATGTTTTCCATGCCTTTAGTTTTCGCATATTTACTGGGAGAAGTCTGGGAACTAACTGAAGAGGGACTGCGGATTCTCAGAGTGCGTGGGAATCGAGAATTGTGTAGCTGTACCCCTGTTCGGCAAGGAATCGCTGGCGATTCTGGGCAAAGTCCTGGTCAACGGTGTCTCGCGAAATGAGTGTGTAGAAACTGGCCGCTCGGCCATCGGCCTTTGGGCGAAGCAGACGACCAAGGCGCTGGGCTTCCTCCTGGCGCGATCCGTAAGAGCCCGAGATTTGGATGGCGACAGATGCTTCTGGCAAGTCCACCGAAAAGTTGGCAACTTTGGAAACCACGAGTGCTGTGATTTCTCCGTTTCGGAAAAGTTCGAATAGGCGTTCGCGCTCGCTCACCGGGGTCTCGCCGGTGATCAATGGCATATCCAGAGCATCTGCGATGGTGTGCAACTGATCGATGTACTGGCCAATAATCAGAGTCGGCTCGCCAGCGTGCTTGCGCAGCAGTTGCTGAATTACCGGAATCTTGGTGGTGCTGGTCGCAGCGATTCGATAGCGCTCATCCTGGTTTGCCATTGCATAGTTGAGGCGTTCCTCTTCGGGTAAGTCAATTCGAATTTCAAAGCATTCAGCTGGAGCGATGTAGCCCTGCGCTTCGATTTCTTTCCAAGGTGCATCAAAGCGCTTAGGTCCGATGAGTGAGAATACGTCACCTTCTTTGCCATCTTCGCGAACCAATGTTGCAGTTAATCCGAGACGACGTTTTGCTTGCAGCTCGGCTGTCATCTTAAAAATTGGAGCCGGCAGCAAGTGAACTTCGTCGTAGACGATTAGACCCCAGTCATTAGCGTTCAAGAGAGAAAGATGCGCGTATTCGCTTTTCTTCTTAGTAGTCAGAATTTGGTAAGTGGCAATCGTGATTGGTTTGATTTCTTTCATCGAACCGCTGTACTCACCAATTTCTTCTTCAGTGAGTGTGGTTCTGCGAAGCAATTCGTTTTTCCACTGACGGGCACTAACGGTGTTGGTTACCAAGATGAGTGTGTTGGTCTTTGCTACAGCCATAGCGGCGGCGCCAACGATTGTCTTACCGGCACCACAAGGAAGCACTACAACTCCAGAGCCACCCTGCCAAAACTTGTCTACTGCCTGCACCTGATAGTCGCGGATAGACCACTCACCGTACTTCGGGTCGGTCTTGCTGAGATCAATTGCGTGCGGCGTGCCCTCTGCATAGCCGGCCAGATCTTCGGCAGGCCAACCGAGTTTAAGTAGCTCTTGCTTCACCTGGCCGCGAGCCCAGGGCTGAATTCGGAAGGCGGTTTCGCTCAGTCGACCCCCGAGGAGTTCGGCAATCTTGCGGTGTTTTGTGGCTTCTATCAAAATTGCCGGCTCGCTAGATACCAGTTCGAGTTCGCCGGTTTCATCGCGTTGAATCACCAGGCGACCATAGCGTCCCATGGTTTCGGCAATGTCGGTGCGTACTGAGGTTGGCACTGCAAATTTCGAGTAGCGGTCTAGAACGTCGAGAACAAAGTTGCTGTCGTGACCAGCGGCGCGTGCGTTCCAAAGACCGAGCTTGGTGATTCGGTAGGTGTGAATGTGCTCGGGTGCACGCTCGAGTTCTGCAAAAACTGCCAGCTCATGGCGAGCATCTGATGCCTGAGGGTGATCCACTTCGAGCAAGGCGGTTTTATCGCTCTGCACAATCAGTGGTCCGTTGGTCATCCTTATAGCCTATTGAAGAACGATGCTCGTTATCGAAGCTAGTGGCAGGGTGCGTTCAACATCGGCCTTGCGGTCTTTGGCGCGAAGGCGCCCGTTGGCTAGGCCAACCGGCTGAATCAAATATTCAATTTGCTCACCGCTGGAGCCGGTGAGGGTAACCAGTGCCGTGGCTTTGTTCTTAATCGCGAGCTGAATCTGACGAAGTAAATCATCGTCGTCGGGCTCGCTTCCAAGTTTTGCATCTTGATCTCGCAGGCGCTGAATGTCCTGAGAAAGTGATTTTGCACTTTCGGCAAGTGCCGTGCGTTCAGTTATTTCGGTTGGCGAAATCACATTGTTTTTTTCATCAACTCGAACGGCAACATAGCCGGCATCGCGCAGCGTGAAATAAACCAATTCGGTTTCGAATCGGGTATGGAGATCACCTTTTTCACTGAAGTGCAGTGCAAGCGGTTTTAGCTTCTGATTGTTTTGAATCTCAGTGAGCAAAATACTGTCTTCCGACGTAACCACGGTGTGGCCTACGTTCTTTGCTTCGGCAACTCGCAATCGGCCAAATCGCTGTTCTGCTTCGCGAAGCAGATAGTCGACCGGTTGCGGTAGCTCGCGATCCGAAAGTTCCAGCAGTAGAGACCGAATTTCGCCGGCGGTCAATCCGGTTTCTAGCCCGTGGCTAACTGATAGAGCGGATAATCGATACGTGCTTGCCATGCCAATCTGCTCGGTGTCGGCAATTCTACGCAGGCGAATCTCTAGGGCAGTGGGTAGTGGGCTCGGCGCAATTAGCGTGAGGTCGGCCTGAATGATTAGTTTCTTGGCTTGGGCAGGTAGACCAGCGATCACAAGCTTTTCGGCCGCCGGAATTTTATTTGCGACTACCTGGGCAAACCAACTTGCAAGTTGATTGCTAGCAATAAGGCCAATTTTCTCAGCCAGGTCGCTTACTCGATTGAGTCTTGAGTTGACCGCCAAATCTGCAAAGCGATAACTAGCTTGC
>JBEGPH010000007.1:0-22234 GCA_041181555.1 Actinomycetota bacterium
CGCACCGGGTTTGCCTCGATTTCGGCGAAACCCTTTTTGGCGAGATCCTCGATTGCGAAACCGAGAAGCTCACTTGCAATCCCCTTGCCTCTGTAATCCTCATCAACCACAAAGCAAATAACGCGTGCCAGCTTTTCATTTGCGTCAGGCAAGTTGAAAAGCTTTGACTCACCGGCCGCACACCAAGCCACAACCTTTTCGCCCTCGTATGCAAGGTAACCCTGCATCTTGCCTTCGCTGATTTTGTCGCAGGAAGATTGGCGAAGAATTGGTTTCGGCTCAGAGACGCCATCCCACTCTGGCTGTTCCACAAGGAAGCTTTGACAGTAGCAGCCGTCCCAGTCGGGATCATTTGCAAATGCGCGGTGATCGAAGAAATCTAGGAAGCCATGCAGGTCATCGGCCTCAAGTGACTTGATGGTTACCAATCTTTACCCTTTGTAGACATCGCACGATCTGATTCACGTTTGTCCTGCTGCTCTTTGAGGGTTTGACGCTTGTCGTATTCTTTCTTACCTCGAGCAAGTGCAATCTCGACTTTTGCATATCCGTCTTTGAAGTAAAGGCTCAGCGGAATCAAGGTGTAGCCGCTCTCTTTTATTTTGCCGGCAAGCTTATTAATCTCGATGCGGTTCAAAAGCAGTTTGCGCTTGCGACGAGTGCCTACGTTGTTCCAAGTGCCTTGAGTGTATTCAGGGATGTGGACGTTCTCTAGCCATGCCTCACCGCGTTCGATTGAGGCGAAGCCATCTATTAGAGACGCGCGACCGGCACGCAACGACTTCACTTCAGTGCCACTCAAGACCAAGCCGGCTTCGTAGACATCTTCAATGTGATAGTCGTGGCGCGCTTTGCGGTTGCTGGCAACCACTTTTTGTCCACGTTCTCTAGGCATAAGAACCTATATTCGCAGATAGCGGCGAATAGCTAAACCACTGGCAATTGCAGCCAGCACAATTCCAACTCCGACAAGAATTGGCACGACAATTAGGGCGTCAGTTAGCCCAACAAAATTGGTAAAAGGCAACTTAGTGGCCAGGTAACCCTGAACGAATACCTGCACTACTCCGACCACCGCAGCGCTGGCCAGAAGCGAGCCGATGACCGCTGCGAATACTCCCTCGAGGATAAAAGGCGTCTGGATGTATGCATTGCTTGCACCAACCAGGCGCATAATCCCCAGCTCGCGCCGGCGGGCAAAGGCGGATAGCCGGATGGTTGTTGAGATCAAAAGTGCTGCAGAAATCAGCATCAAACCTGCGATTGAAATTGCCGCAATGCTGGCTGCATTCAAGATGCCGAATATTTGGTCGAGGTAAGTGCGCTGGTCACGCACTTCTTCAACGCCGGCAAACCCGGTAAAGCTCTCGGTGATGATTGCGCTCTGGTTCGGATCTTTAAGCTTTACCCAGTAGGTTTCGTTGAGCTGGCTCGCCTTCACGTATTTGGCCACAGCATTTCCTTTGAATTGCTGCTGAAACTTCTCGTATGCCTGGTCGTGGTTCTCAAAATAAAACTTGTCAACGTAAGGCGAAAGTGTTGGCGAATTTAGTTGAGCCTCAACTGCAGCCTTCAAATCTGCAGTCGACTCCCCTTGAGGACAAGAATCTGAAGGAGACACATCGCTACACATGTAAATTGCAACCTGTGCTTTGTCGTACCAGTAAGTCTTCATTTGGCCGATTTGCATTTGAAGTAAAGACGCAGTGCCCACAAAAGTTAGAGAAATGAAGGTCACCAAGATGACCGAAATCAACATCGAAAGGTTTCGACGAAGGCCCTGACGCACTTCATTGAGAATGTTGCGCATTAGTTGTAACCAGCCGATCGTTGGTCACGAACAATTTTTCCCTGGTTCATCTCAACAACGCGCTTCTGGAATCGGTCGACGATACCTCGATCGTGGGTAGCCATTACGACGGTGGTACCGTTCTGATTGATTCGGTCAATCAGAGCCATAATTTCTTCACTTGTGGCTGGGTCGAGATTTCCGGTCGGTTCGTCGGCCAGAAGTAAAGCTGGCTTGTTTACGATTGCGCGAGCAAGAGCAACGCGCTGCTGCTCCCCACCAGAAAGTTCACTCGGTAGTCGATCGGCCTTTTCGTGCAAGCCGACCATTCGCAAAACATCTGGCACAGCCTCTTGCACAAAGCCGGCAGATTTACCGATTACCTCCAAGCTGAAAGCCACGTTCTGGGCGACAGTCTTATTTGGCAGTAGGCGGAAATCTTGGAACACCACTCCTAGCTTGCGTCGGAAAAACGGAATTCGGCGACTTGGAATGCCAACCAAGTTTTCGCCGAGAACGAAGACCGACCCCTTTGACGGAACATCCTCGCGGAGCATGAGTCGAAGCAGTGAAGATTTACCCGATCCAGACTGGCCTACAAGGAAGACGAAGTCTCCCTTTTCGATTTCCAGAGAAACATCGCTTAGGGCCGGGTGGTTTGAGCCCCGGTAGTTCTTAGTGACGTTTTCAATGCGAATCATTTGAAACCAGCCTAAATTGGCGGGCTCGAAGGAGCAGGGAGGCTAGGCCGGTGTCTTTAGGCCTGAGACTGCTTGCGCCAACGGATTCCTGCGGCAATGAAGCCATCTAAGTCGCCATCGAATACGGCTGAAGGGTTGTTGACCTCATAGTCAGTTCTTAAGTCTTTGACCATTTGGTAAGGAGCGAGCACGTAAGAGCGCATCTGCTCTCCCCAACTTGCCTTTACATCGCCAGCGATCTGCTTCTTTTTTGCTTCTTCTTCGCGCCTTCGAATTTCTAACAGTCGAGACTGAAGCACCCGCAAGGCTGCGGCCTTGTTTTGCAGCTGGCTTTTTTCATTCTGGCAACTAACCACAATTCCGGTAGGCAGGTGAGTGAGTCGGACAGCCGAATCGGTAGTGTTCACCGACTGCCCACCGGGGCCACTGGAGCGAAATACGTCAACACGCAAATCGTTTTCGGGAATGTCAACAATGTCGGACTGCTCGATGAGCGGAACCACTTCAACTGCTGCAAAGGAAGTTTGTCGTTTTCCTGCTGCATTGAATGGGCTCATTCTTACTAAACGATGCGTGCCGCCTTCAACGCTGAGTGTGCCAAAGGCAAAAGGTGAATCAACTTCAAATGTTGCCGACTTGATGCCAGCCCCTTCGGCGTATGAAGTATCAAGCACCTGCACTGCAAGTTTGTGCTTCTCTGCATAACGCAGATACATGCGCATCAGCATTTCGGCGAAATCTGTGGCGTCATCGCCACCGGCTCCAGAGCGAATTGTGACAACTGCGCCGCGCTCATCAAATTCACCGTTGAGCAGAGTTTGGACTTCTAAGTCGCCAATTACCTTCTGCAAATCTGCGAGTTCAGCTTTAGCTTCGTTTTGCGATGCCGAATCGCCTTCAGAATTGGCCATGTCAACTAAAACTTCGAGGTCATCAATTCGATTTGCTGTATCTTCAACGCGTTTAACCAAAGCTTGCTTATGAGAAAGTGCACTGGTAATTTTTTGGGCGATTTCCTGGTTATCCCAAAGCCCCGGCTCTGCTGCCTGCTCCTCCAACACTCGAATGTCGGCGATGAGCTTTGGCACATCGATGACTTGCTTGATATCGCCGAGCGTGCTTCGCAACGCGCGAAGTTCGGAGGAAAGGTCGATTTCAGCCATTGTCTCCAGTTTAAGCGGGTGATAATGGACGGGTGTCCGTAAATCAGCCGTTCAAACTTCGCAGCCTGATTCTCTCGGTCTATTTACCTACGGCCCTCTTCTCGATCGGTGAGGGTGCCATTGTCCCAATTTTGCCTGCAGCCGCTGAGCGCCTGGGTGCGAGTCTTCCAGTAGCAGGCTTGATTGCCGGCCTTCTCATGGCTGGTGTGCTTCTGGGAGACCTGCCAGCAGGCATCGTGGTTGCTCGCATTGGTGAACGAAAAGCCATGATCTACGCGGCGACTTTTTCGGCACTCGGAATCAGCACGAGCATTGTTGCTCCGACGCTCAGCTTGCTTGGAATTGGAGTGCTACTGGTCGGCTTGGGGCATTCAGTATTTGGATTAGCCCGACAAGTATTCATTGCTCAGCACATTCCTTATTCTCATCGAGCTAGGGCACTTTCAGTTATCGGTGGGACTTTCAGAATGGGAAGCTTCTTTGGCCCACTGCTGGCCTCCCTAGTGATTTCACTTTACGGAATAGCTTCGGTCTTCATTGTTTCGATGACCCTCTGGGCCTCAGCCGCGCTGGTGCTGATTTTTACAAAAGAAGAAGTTTCGACTCACACCGTGTCCTCGCTCAAACGCACCGCCCAAATTGCGGGGCGAGAGAAGAACAAGCTACTCACGGTTGGCGTGGTTGGAATGATTGTGGTCGTGATGCGTACAGCGCGCAATCTTGGTCTTCCACTACTGGCGATTTCGATTCATCTGCCGCCTGAGAAAATGGCTCTCTACATTGGTATTGCCGGTGCGGTTGACCTTTCACTTTTCTTCCTGTCTGGGCAGGTCATGGATAAATACGGCCGACGTTGGGCGGCTATTCCAACGCTCGTTGGCATGGCGCTTACCAACCTCCTGTTTTTCATCGTCACCGATGCACCGATGTTCCTAATCGTTGCGATAATTCTGTCGATTGCAAATGCATTTAGCGCTGGACTTGTTTTGGTTCTCGGGGCAGATGCCGCTCCAGAAGATGCGAGAAGTGAATTCTTATCGAGTTTCAGGCTCTTAGTTGATGCTGGTGCCACGGCAACTTCACCGCTTCTTTCAACGCTGATCGTGGTGACCGGAGCCCTTGCACCGTCAATGGCGTTCTTCAGCGCCCTCGGTCTTATTGGCACCTGGCTGGCAGTGCGTCACCTGCCGCCGGTCGGACGAATAAGCCACTAGCGGGCGGCGGAGTTCACGCAAATCTCTTGCGACGAACTAAACCCCGGCAGTTTCAGCCAGCCAGTCCAGGTTCCACAAAGGCGAATTTCTGCGGTCTGACCATCGATAAATCGAGATGAATCGAGTCGATACCTGGTGGACAACGAGTACAAGCTGTCTTCAACTTCTGCGCTGGTTCTAAGTTGCCTTGCCACAGCTACAAGCGAAACCTGATCTGCTGTTTGCTGCATCGCCACCCGAAATGTAAAGCTCGCGCAAACTTCAGTAGCTACGAGTGCAAGCACCAAACTAAGTGCGCTTATTCCGATGAACAGAGGCAGCATCGAGCCTCGATCAGTTGAGGCAAAACCCCTTAGTCGCATAACTGTTTTTCCTCACTGAAACATTGATTTTGATTGTGCCGGTTTGAGCGCATTGATTGTCAATTGAAATTTTCATCTCATTGACAGGGATACCAAATACCGCGGAGACACTTTCGGCCATACCATAACCTGAGTCAGTACCCATTTGGATGACGCGCAGCGATTGCCTAGCGATGGCTTCGGCTGCAAGTTGGCTTCTGAAGTCACTGCCAAGTTTTAGCAAAAATCCAAAAATCAAAAGTTGAGCTACAAGACCAAACACCAAAAATTCAACAATTGCATTTCCACGTTCTCCATTATTTTTCAACTGGACTCGCCGCTCTTATCTGCACTGAGCTTTTTCCGAAAGTAACCAGATTGCTGATTGGGCTGTACCGCAAAGTAACCAGCGCTGTTTGTCCAATCTCTATAGAAGAGTCAAATTTGACTTGCCCAAGATCGGTCGACAATTTTTGGTCCAGATAAGTCTTTGCCGAGGTGTAGTCCTGATCGGCAAGGGCGGCATATCTCGAGGCATCAATGGCAACTGCCCTGGCCACCGTGTCGACGTATCCGTTAATAAATAGGGTCACACCGCTGGCGAAGAGTAATAATGCCGGAGCGCCA
The DNA here is from genome assembly GCA_041181555.1 of Actinomycetota bacterium. Taxonomy (GTDB): domain Bacteria; phylum Actinomycetota; class Actinomycetes; order Actinomycetales; family Microbacteriaceae; genus Rhodoluna. The sequence goes on from JBEGPH010000007.1 coordinate 5,836, forward strand.
AGCATGACAAATTCGACTACGGCCGAACCAGTCTCGGTATTAAAACGTCGCAACTTTGGTCAGCGCCTGCTCGAATACTGTCTTGAGTGCCGGCCCAGCTATCGACCACATCAGGACCACTAACCCCGCAGTCATCAGGGTGATAAGTACCCAGCCAGGCACATCTCCTCGCTCATTATCGAGTTTAACTTTCATGTTGTCTCCATTTCTCCTAAAGCCCGAGCGCCAGAAATTGGCTGCTCGGGTAAAGCGCGAAAATTACAGTAACCGGGCAGATCAGCAGCACCACCGGGATTAGCATCTTGGTTTCATTGGCCCCAGCCCGGCGAAGTTGGTTTGCCGAGTGCTTCGAGCGAAGCGACGCGCAAAGTGCATGAAGTGACTCCGCCAGTGGTGTGCCACGTGCAATAGCAAGGGAAAGTTTGTTTGAGAACTCCCTTATGGCATCTGTTGGAACCCGCTCACACAGGGCAGAGAGCTCGGCAGAAATACCGCCGCCGAGCTCAACTCTTTTGACCATTGCCCTTAGCTCGCCAGCAAGCACTGAGTTTGAGATCTGAGTTAACCGCTCAAGTGCGATAAACAGTGACTGCCCCGACTGAAGAACAGCCACGAGCATGGCGACTATTTCAATTAGTTCGAAGTCGAGGGCGTCGGAGTTTTTGCCAGACAAACTGCTCAATCGCTTCATTTTTGGTCTATTTTGCAGTCCCGTTGCCCCTGGGGCGAGTCCGATGATTCTGGAATAAAGCTTGCCTCTGTTACGAACCAATTCCTGAACAAGAAACCCGGCGAAGACGAAACAACCAATCGCGATAAACGTTGCGATAGACATCATGCGAAAACCCGACCCCCAACTAGGGGTTGCCCGATTCTATAAACCAAATGCAGTGCAAATGCAGACGCTACTAGTCCAAGCAGTAGCAAACTTGTGCCTGCCATCGAACTGTAAAGCTGTGCATTTTCTTGTCTAAAAGACAAAACTCCAACAATAAGCCAGGGTGCCGCTACTGCGAGTTTTGCTGTGCCAACCACCCAACCCTGCTTGGCTGCAATTTCACTCTCTAGATTTGAAGCTAGCCGTAACGCCGAAGATTGATTTTTTATTGCAGATACATAACCAGCACTACCAAACTCGTGAGTGGTTTTCAAAAGTTCAATTGTGAAGTCAGCAGCGGGATTGGACAAACTGTGTTTCAAATTGGTCAGTGCTAAGGAAATCCCGATGCCTGAGTCTATTTCTGCGCAACAATTCGCAAATTCCCTGCTCACCGAGAGTTGCTCAGACTCTGCAAGATCCCGAAGGGACTCCAAAATTGACATCCCTGATGTTGCCGCCGATTCGAGTGATTCCAAAACAATCGGCCAAGCCTGCCCTATTAACTTCTGCCGTCGATTTGCTTGCTGAACTAGGAGCTCGTATTCGAACGCTGCCGCTCCGACTAAAACAGCCAGGCTAAGCCCAGGCACACTCAAAGACTCTTGAGCAATGCCGGCCGCGAGTATCGGTACCGCGATGCCAAACAGCAACACTCGTGCGGGGTTTTTCCACCCCGCCGACCTCAGCACACTTAGTGGCAGGCTAAGCATTTTGATCCAATTTCAACAGCTCAACTTGCGGCCTGCTGTTGTGCTCAGAAACCAGCCCTATCTCTTTCACATAGCGATGGCCCGCATCAGACATGGCACAGTGCACCACAACATCAACACACGACGCGACTGTCTTTTCTACGAAACTCGCAGAAATGTTTGAACCGGCCAAAAGGGGAAGCGTGCAGAGCTTTTGAATCGCCTCAGCCGACGAATTTGCATGAATAGTGCAAAGTCCGGGAATGCCAGAATTCATGGCAATCAGAAGGTCGAGGCTTTCCGCCTCTCGGACCTCGCCTACAACTAGAAGCTCTGGTCGCATCCTGAGTGATTCTTTAACCAGGCGCCTAAGATTTATTTCTCCCCGGCCCTCCAGGTTCGATTGCCGGGTTTGCATAGCAACCCAATCCGGGTTTTCCGCTCGAATTTCAAAGGTTTCCTCAACGGTTACTAAACGAGTTGTGGGTCTTGATTCTGAAATCAGTGCACACAACATCGTCGTTTTACCCGCCTGAGTTGCGCCGGATACCAAAATATTCTTTCCAGTGCGAATTTGACCGGCCAAGAATCGCGCCTGCGAATCAGACAACACTTTTTTCAGCACTAAGTCCCTCAGGCGCCAGAGTTGATTAGGGAATTTCCTGATATTTACCGACCAGTGTTTTCTAGAAATGTCGGGAATCACAACATGAAGGCGCGAGCCATCGGCTAGTGCAGCATCAACAAATGGAGTCGAACGATCGATCCGACGGCCAGAGTGTCTAAGCATTCTTTCGACAATTGCTTTGAGTTCAGCTTCACTAAGCGGAACGAAATGACGTTCAGCTTTACCTGATTTCGCAATGAATAATTCATTCGGCTGATTTATCCACATTTCTTCAACTTCTTCATCGTCGAAGTAACTCTGAAGCAAACCAAAACCGGAAGCCTCAAGCTGACTCTCAGAGCGAAGTTTCGCCTCTTGCTGCAGTGACAAATTTGCAGAACGAGAAATCTCTTCAATCGCGGCTTCGAGCGGGGCATTTTCGTCAGCCAAAGCCAACTCACGTGCCCTAGCGGTTACCTGTTGCGCGGTTGATTTCATAGTCCCTCCGCCAGCAAACTAAGGCAACCACCGACATTGGCACTGAACTTTTCCACAGGCCAGATATGCCTTAGGATAGACAGGTTGCGGGCGTGGCGAAATTGGCAGACGCACTGGATTTAGGTTCCAGCGCCGCAAGGCATGGGGGTTCAAGTCCCTTCGCCCGCACCAATAAAAAACCGGTTGATTACTCAACCGGTTTTTATTTTTAAGCCTCTAGCCGTGCGTGACCAGGTATTCGAGAGCGTTACCCGCGTTGACGATACCGACCCCGCAGCGGGTAATGGTTGAGGATGCGCAATCCCCTCCAGGCTTGAACTTAGTCACCGAATTCTTGAGCACCTCATAGACCTGATCAAAGGTGATGTTCGGCTTCACGGAATAGAGCAGCGCCACTACTCCTGCCACTACCGGAGCCGCCATGCTGGTGCCCTCTTCGAGGCCAAAGGTTGGCGCACCTGGTTCGCGTTGACCATCATTTAGGTCAGACAAAATCTTGCCTTTGGTTCCAGCCGGCGCAGTTGCTGAGTCGCGGTCGTCACCACCCGGTGCAGAGATGTCCACTCCCACACCTGCACCATCAGAATTCGTTTTGACGGTGAAGTTTGAGTACCAGGCACGATCCTGGCTGATGCCAGTTGCTCCAACATTGATTGTTGGAAAACAGTTACCCGGATAACTGTCGTTGGCATCGGTGTTGCTATTACCTGCCGCGGTAATTGTTGTAACACCTAGCTTCTTGATGGCCGCAAGTGCACCACCGGTAGACGCCAAGGCGCCAGGTGCGTAGTCGCAGCTGGATGCGTTTGATGTTCCCATTGACAGGTTGATCACCTTCGCAGGTGTCTTATTGTTTGGAACATTTGGCACCGGCAGGCCAGCAGCCCAGTTAAGTGCCGCAATCAAATCAGATGAGCATCCGCCGTCTGGTCCGAGAGCACGGATCGGCTGGATTTTTACATTCGGAGCGATGCCACTAATTCCATAGTTGTTGTGTGCTGCTCCGATAATTCCCGAAACATGGGTGCCGTGCCATGAACTTGGATTGAAACCCTTGCTATCGGTGTAGTAATCACCAGGATCGCTGGCATCAGGATCCCAGCCATCGCCATCGCCAGAATTTGAATAACTGCAAGAACGCGTTCCGTTGCTAACAAAGTCGTACCCCGGAACGATTTGTGAATCTAGATCAGGGTGCTTGGTGATGCCGCTGTCGATTACGGCAACCACAACGTTCGGCGAACCCTTGGTGTATCCCCACGCTTTCTGAACGTTAATGCCCGTGGTTGAACTCAAATACCACTGGCTTGCAAACATCGGCTCAAGAGCGCTGCTAGTAACTGTGTTTAGGCCAGCTGCCTCACCACGAGAATTTTTTGCCGTCAAAGAAACTTTGTAATTTCCCGATGCAATAAGTCCGATTAGCGTGCAACTGGTGTCGTTTGATTGGCAGCTGACATCGGCAAGACCATCGGCTTTTGCGGTGGCTGTGTAAGTAACTGCGAGGCCACCTTTTTGAGCCCGCGACTGCTCCTGCCAAGTAACAGTAGGAGTGCTGGAAGTAATGATTGCGGTGCTGGTTAGAGTTGGGGCTTGCGGCGCAGCTGTGGCAGTAAATGTGGCAATCGAAGAAGCAGCACCAAGTTTTTGGGCGGCTCCTGCCTTAGTAATTGCACGCACGCGGTAGCTGTATTTAGTGCCAGCTTGGATTCCTGCGGAGAGGATGAAACTTGTGGCTGAGGTGCCAGTTACGCGAGTCCAAGATTTTCCTGCGTCGGCAGAATATTCGATTGCGTATGCGGAGATTTTTGCGCCAAAAAGAGACTTGGGTGTCTTCCATACCAATTGAATTCGAGGCACTCCAGGAAGTTCTGATTTCCATGCATCGGTAACTTTTAGTGACTGAACCGGAGAAGCCGCAGTGATCGAATTCTTGATTGTGAAAATCTTTGTGTCGAGTGAAGTTCTTCCAATTATGCGATTTACGTTCACAAACTCGACTCGTGGATCCTGTTTCAACTGAGCCGCGTAGGTAAGTGCATCCGAGTAACTCACGTCTTGAGTGAAGTCGACGGTATACAAATCGCGACCTAGGCCATAACCGGCAATCACTGGGATTCTTAGTGCATTAGCACCAGTCGGCTGACCATCAAATGCAATGGGGGCTACCCCGGCTTGATACTTGACGATTAAACCGTGAGCCAATTCAATCTGACTCACATAGTTGGTTGTCGACTCGGCGGCCTGCACGGGGGTTACTGCGGTGAATACCGCGACTAGTGCGGCTATGAGCCCCAGTCCAGTGCGCAAACGTGTCATGATGTACAGCCTAGGTTGAGAGCCTGAGAATATCCGCAGAACTGCTAGAGGCTCTTCTGCATCAGCACTGTGCCCAGCCAGCGACCAAACTTGAATCCGACCTTACCCAAGTGTCCCTGGTGCTTGAAACCGAAAGTTTCGTGAAGTTTGATTGAGGATTCGGCTCCCTTGTCACTGATCACGGCAACGATTTCTTTTACTCCGGCGGCCTTGCTTTTCTCGATGAGCGTTTCAAGCAGACGAGTTCCGATTTTTTTGCCGATTGCGGCTGGACGCAAATAGATGCTGTCTTCCACTGTGCGACGATACGCCGCCTTTTGTCGCCAAGGTGCAACGTAGGCGAATCCTAGAATTTGGCCGCTCTCACTTTGAGCTACAACAAATGGAAGCGCTAACCCCTGGATCCAGTGGAATTTGTTTTCCCACTCGTTGATTGTCATAGTTTCAAGGTCGAAGGTCACCACGCTGTTAGTGATGTAGTAGTTGTAAATTTCGGTGACCGCTATCAGGTCTGCAGCGGTGGCGTCGCGAATGATGGTCTCGTGTTCGCGTTTTGGTTCTTCACCCTTGGCGCGCATTGCGCGAATCAAACGCCAACGTGATTCTGAATCAAGAGCCATCTAATACCTCACCTAACAAGACCAATCTATCTCTGCTTCGCCTACAAATCGAAGTGCCTCGTTTGCTTTGCTGAATGGCTTCGATCCGAAGAATCCTCTGCGTGCCGAAAGCGGGCTTGGATGCGCCGAGGAAATTACTTGAGCATCGGGCAGAAATCCCCGCAACGAAATCGCTTCGTTGCCCCAGAGAATCGCGACCAATTTATTGCCGCGAGCGCGATTCAATGCTCGGATGGCCGCATCGGTAAATTGGGACCAGCCTGCGTCGAAGTGAGCCGCTGAAGTGCCACTCGAGGTACTGAGGTGTCGATTCAGCAGCATGACTCCCCGACTTGCCCAGAGCTGCAGATTTCCGGTGTTGCTGACTTCTTTACCGAGGTCATCTCGAAGTTCACGCAGAATGTTTTGCAGGCTTCGCGGCAGCGGAGAAACCTCAGGAGCTACCGCAAAAGAAAGTCCGATGGCGTGACCAGGTGTCGGGTAAGGATCTTGCCCGACTATGAGCACCCTAACCTCTTCTATGGGCAGTTCGAATGCCCGCATAACCAATGCCGCTGGAGGTGCCATCTGGCTATCGGCTAGCACCCTGGTTTCAATGCCGGCGAGCAGATCACGCTGGTCGGCAAGTGCTGCCTGCCAATTGGGGTGCATCTGCTCAAAGAACATGGCTCAAGCCTAAGCGTGTGAGAATTGGCGCATGGACTATCGCGCACTTGCAACCGAAGCCGCTCAGTACAAGGATGTGCTCACCCAAATCAGGCGTGACCTGCACCAAATCCCTGAGTTTGGTTTAGACCTCCCAAAGACTCAGGCGCGAGTGCTTGCGTCGATTGAGGGGCTCGGCAAGATTGTGCTTGGCAAAAAGCTCAATTCGATTGCACTTCTTATAGAAGGTGAAAATCCAGGTCCCACGGTTTTACTTCGCGCTGACATGGACGCACTAGCGGTTGTAGAAGACACCGCGGAGCCATTCAAATCGACTAACGGATACATGCACGCCTGCGGGCACGATCTGCACATGGCGATTGGCATCGGAGCAGGGCATTTGCTGCGCACTCACAAAGACAAACTTCACGGCAACGTAGTCATCTTCTTTCAGCCGGGTGAAGAAGGGCACGGCGGCGCAGATGTGATGCTCGAAGAAGGCGCGCATCTGATCAGCGGTGAAAAACCAATCGGCGCATATGGAATACATGTGTTTAGCGGAATGATGCCTCGCGGAGTGTTCGCTTCTAAACCTGGCGCAATGATGGCTTCGGCTGGCGACCTACTTGTAACTGTGAAAGGTCGAGGCGGTCATGGTTCATCGCCTTGGATGGCAAAAGATCCGATTACTCCTCTGGTCGAGATGATTTCCGCTTTACCAAATTTCATCACCAAGAATTTCAATGTTTTCGATGCGGTAGTCATCAATGTGGGCTGGCTAGATGCCGGAGACACTCACACCACCAATGTCGTGCCGGAGACTGCTTCGTTTGGAGCAACAGTGCGCACATTCTCGAAGGAGCATTACGACAAGGTGCGTGCGCTCACTCCTGAGTTCTTGAAGGGTATTGCTGCGGCTCACGGCGTTGAAGTCAAAGTCGAATTCAATAACGCCACCAAAGTTCTGATCAACGACCAGGAAGCGGTTGAACGCGTTGAGCGAATCGTGAACCAAACAGTTGGAGAAGGACGCTACTTCACCATGGATGCGCCCATGGCTGGCGGCGAAGACATGGCATCTATCATCGATGAACTGGGTGGAGCCTTCGTATTTCTTGGCGCATCCAAGCTAGATAACTACCAGGACGCAGCTATCAACCACTCCAACAAAGCGGAGTTTGACGACTCGGTGCTACCAGATGGTGCTGCAGTTCTTGCCGCTTTAGCCTTTAGTGCCCTAGCCGACGCTGTCGGCCAGTAGTTAGTTACCGTCTGTTACCTACTCAGGTTGTAGCACTTTAGCTCTCTCCCTACTCTTGGAAGACACCTCCCAAGTCAAAGGAAATTTCATGAGCAACGATTCAGCCAAGTGGGGTTTTGAGACCACTCAGATTCACGCCGGAGCTAAACCGGACCCGACCACCAACTCTCGCGCGCTGCCGATTTATCAGACCACCGCGTACACATTTAACTCGAGCGAGCACGCAGCCAAACTATTTGGCCTGGCTGAATTTGGAAACATCTACACCCGAATCATGAACCCGACTCAGGATGCAGCTGAGCAGCGCATCGCCGCTCTTGAGGGTGGCACTGCGGCACTTGTTTTGTCATCTGGTCAGGCAGCCGAAACTTTTGCAGTTCTAAACATCGCAGAAGCTGGCGACCACATTGTTTCATCAACGACCATCTACGGCGGTACTTACAACTTGTTCAAGTACACACTTGGCAAGCTTGGTATCGAAGTTACTTTCGTTGAAAACCAAGATGACTTGAACGAATGGCAGCGCGCAGTACGTCCAAACACAAAGTTGTTCTTCGCTGAAACCATTGGAAACCCAAAGGTAAGCATCCTCGACATCGAAGGTGTCGCCAAAGTTGCGCACGAAGCTGGTGTGCCACTCATTGTTGACAACACGGTTGCAACTCCTTACCTAATTCGTCCACTTGAGCACGGAGCCGACATCGTTGTGCACTCTGCCACCAAGTTCCTCGGTGGTCACGGCACAGTAGTGGCTGGTGTAATCGTTGACGGCGGTAAGTTCGCATGGAGCAAGTCAGACAAATTCCCTGGACTTACCGAACCAGATCCTTCGTACCACGGTGTTAACTACTCAGCCGCACTCGGTGATGGTATTGCTTACATCATCAAGGCGCGTGTGCAGTTGCTTCGCGACCTTGGCTCATCAATCGCACCGGCTAGCGCTTGGCAGCTAATTCAGGGCATTGAAACCCTGAGCTTGCGAATTGAGCGACACGTGCAGAACGCAGAAAAGGTAGCCAAGTGGCTCAGTAACCACCCACAGGTGGAAAGCGTGAACTACGCCGGCCTAGAGTCATCACCTTGGCACCAGGCCGCTAAGAAGTATGCGCCTAAGGGTGCCGGAGCTATCGTCTCCTTTGAAATCAAGGGTGGCGTTGCTGCTGGCGCGAAGTTCGTTGATGGGCTTGAATTGTTTAGTCACGTTGCGAACATCGGTGACGTGCGTTCGTTGGTAATTCACCCGGCGTCAACCACTCACTCGCAGCTGACCCCAGAACAGCAGCTAACCACTGGTGTGACCCCTGGACTAGTTCGACTTTCAGTCGGTCTCGAGTCGATCGACGACCTACTTGCCGACCTAGAGACAGGTTTCGCAGCAGCCAAGTAGAAACGAGGGAATTCCTTTGGAATTCCAGATTCCTGAAGACACCGTCCCGTCGGCGTTCATCACTGAGGAGCTCAGTCGACAGCTTGTCGGCCGACCTCCAGCCAGTGGCGCCTGGCGGGATGGTGACCCTTCTGGAGATCGCCAATTCGCTCCAATTCCAACCCTGCGATTGGAAAACGGAAAAGAACTTTCAGGCGCGAAGATTGCCTACGAAACTTGGGGCGAACTAAACGACGATAAAAGTAACGCGGTGCTGGTGTTACACGCACTCACCGGTGATTCGCATGTAGTTGGCAAGTCATCCAAGCAGCACCCAACCGAAGGTTGGTGGAATGGCATCATCGGCCCAGGGTTAGCTGTCGACACCGACAAGTGGTACGTCGTAGCTCCAAACATGCTCGGTGGTTGCCAAGGGTCCACGGGACCATCTTCGCTAAATAAAAACGGCATCGAGTATGGGCCAGACTTTCCTTACTTAACCATTCGCGATCAGGTAAATGCGCAAAAACTTTTTTCGGAAGTAATCGGAATCGAATATTGGCACACCATCATCGGCGGCTCGATGGGCGGAATGCAGTCGCTTGAGTGGGCAATCAAATACCCGAATGCATTGGGTCGACTTGCTGTAATAGCTGCGCCACCGATTTCAACCGCAGATCAAATTGCGCTCAACTCGGTGCAAATTGAAGCCATCATGACCGACCCCGCTTTCAAGGATGGTCGCTACTACGACGAGAAGCCTGGCTTTGGCCCGCATCGAGGCTTGGCTCTGGCTCGCCGCATGGCGTTATTGAATTACCGATCACCTAATGAATTAAATGATCGCTTCGAGCGCACTTGGCAGTCGGGCGTAAGCCCACTGGGTAAAGGCGGACGCTTTGCGGTGGAAAGTTACCTGGATTTCCACGGCAACAAATTCACCAGACGATTCGACGCCAACAGCTACATCACTTTGGTTGAGGCAATGAACTCGCACGACATTTCGAGAAACCGTGGCGGCCTAAATGAAGCGCTCGAGAAGATTACGGCTAAGACTCTAGTCGCCGGCATTACAAGCGACCGACTATTCCCAATTGAGGGCCAAGAAAAAATCGCCAACGGCATAAAAGCACCGCTAATCGGCGGCAAGTTGCATGTAATTGAATCCGAGTATGGCCACGACGGATTCCTAATCGAACGCGAAGTTGTTGGCCCGCTACTCACTCAGTTACTAGAGAGCTAGTTCGCACTCTGCCAAGTTCGCGGTTTGCCCAAATCAACAGCGCGATGTAACCGAGGTTTCGAAGTAACAAAATACCTAAAGCCCAAGACTGTGCATTCAGCACGAAATCGTAAATCACTGGGTAGATCAAATAGGTAACAAACCCAAGCGCAATTACAGAAAAAGTCGGAACTCGCCAATTTGAAGTTTGGTAAAGCATGCCGAAAATAATCGGCACAGCCAGCCAAGTTGCAAACTGTGGCGAACCTACTTTGTTAAAGACAATCAAGTCCAAGACAGCGGTGAGTGCTGCCACCGGGAGAATCGCTTGGAACTTTGCGCCGGACTGGGCTGCTCTCCAGGCGAGCCAGGCGGTGATACCCAGTGCCACAAACATCGCGTAGCCCATGAGAGTCGAAACTAGGGCAACCCCATCGCCGGCCACCTGAAAAGTCATCATGAGCTTGTCGTAGTAGATACCGGCGTTTGAAAGCCCAAGCTCGCCGCTCCAAATCCACCAGCTGGCAATTGGTGACTCAATTTGAATTCCACGTTCCGACTGGTAACTGAGAAAGCTGAACATACTTTGATTGCCACCTAGCAGCAGCCCAATAATCAGAAGCGCTGCAGTACTCGACGCCATAGCAATCAGAATTCGAAGGCGATATTTGCTTGCTGCGATTGCCGGAAGTAACAGGGCAACCGGCCAAATTTTCATCGATGCGCCAAAGGTAAACAATGCCGTCGACGAATTTAGTTTGCGTCGAACCAGTTCATAAAGACCAAACAAAGCGATTACCACACTGAATGAATCGATGCGTGAAATTGAAATTGGGCCTAGCAACACCAAGAAGCAGAGCCAATACCAGGCTGCGTCAAATCGGATTCTCGAAATCAAGAACAGTGCGATCAAATCCACAATCGTAATTAGGGTCATCCATCCGGTGGTGAATTCCATCGGATTGATTAGCGCTGACAACCCAATTGGCAAAAGCGCTGGAAACGGGTAAACCCAGTCGAGGTTTACTCCAAGAAATTTGTGACTGTTTATCATTTGGTTCAGCCAAGGCTCATATGCGTAAGGCACATCTCCCATCGGCGTGCCTATGCCGTGAAGACCAATCTGAATCAACCAAAGGTGTGCAACTAGTCCTGCAGCTAGCAACACAAAAACGTTGCTGAAAAATTTACGCGCCATGGATATCCGAAATCACTTGACGCACGGCCTCGGCCACATCGAGAGCAACGATTGGACCACTCTGCGCAGCCAATTCTGCTGCCGAGCTGTGCAGTCGCACCGCTAGCTCAATTATTTCCATTAGTGAATTCTGACTGGCAGTTTCATAGTTTGCTGCAAGCAACGCTCCAAGTATTCCGGCCAAAACATCGCCTGTACCCGCGGTGCTTAGTGCTGAAGACAAATTTGTCACTGCCACAACTTCACCTTCCGGTGAGGAAATGTGAGTCGTGTTTCCCTTGAGCAAAACCGCACACTGAAATTTCTTCGCCGCAAGCTCTGCAAAGTGTGCAGGGTTTTTCTCAACCTCAGGCCTTGATACGTATAGCAGGCGAGCCAACTCACCAGCATGCGGAGTCAAAACGGTTTTGGCTTTTCCTTTGCTCAAATCCAAGGAAAACAATGCTCCGGCGTCCACCACCGCTAGCTCAGCCTTCTCGAAATGTGACTGCATTTGAGCCACCTGAGGGTCCACTTCAGGCACTCCTGAGCCGAAAACCCAAGCCTGGGCCCGTCCATCACTGAGAACCGCCTCGGGCCTTACCTGAATTAGCAATTCGCCAACCGCGCGCGGGCCGAGATAGCGAACCATCCCGATTCCAGTTCGCATAGCGGCCGTTACGCCGAGGATCGCCGCCCCCGGGAATTGCTCTGATCCGGTAACAAAGCCCACTACCCCGCGCGAATACTTGTCGTCTGTTGCGTTTGGCTGACGCAGATAGCGCAGTAGTTCGGCAGGAATCACTCCTCAACGATAATTGACGAATGGCCAAACTATTCAGTGCAATCAAACTTCGTGATTTAGAAGTCCGCAATCGTATTTTCATTGCACCGATGTGCCAGTACTCCTGCGAGAAGCGCGATGGGGTTGTTACTGACTGGCACGTTGTGCACTACGGTTCACGCGCAGTTGGTGGAGCAGGCCTCATTATTGTCGAGGCAACCGGAGTGACCCCCGACGGAAGAATCTCACCGTGGGACACCGGAATTTGGAATGACGAACAGGTAGACGCCTGGAAAAAAGTGACGGATGTTATTCGGAGCCACGGGGCGAAGAGCGCTATTCAGTTAGCCCACGCCGGTCGCAAGGCATCTACCTATCGTGCAATTTCCGGAGCGAATTCCGTACCAATAGAAGACGGTGGTTGGCAGACAGTGTCTTCTACCGACGTACCTTTTACCGATTACGCAACGCCTCGCAAACTCACAACTGAAGAAGTGCACGAAATCGTAATAGCTTGGCAGCGTGCAGCGGCTAGATCGGTTGCGGCTGGTTTTGACGCAATCGAAATTCACGCAGCACACGGTTATCTCGTCCATCAGTTTCTATCGCCAATCACAAACCACCGTGAAGACGAATTTGGTGGATTGCTAGAAAACAGGGCACGACTGCTGCTAGAGATTGTCAAAGCGATTCGTGCTGTAATTCCTGAAAGCATGCCGCTATTTGTTAGGTTCTCAGCGACTGATTACCGTGACGACGGTTGGGATCTCGAGCAAACCAAAACAGTTGCCGGTTGGTGCGCCGCACTTGGAGTTGACCTATTCGATATTTCTTCGGGCGGTCTAGTTACCGGAGTAAACATTCCACTAGGCCCTGGCTACCAAGTGCCATTGGCTCAAGGTGTGGCCGCAGCGGTATCTCAGCCGGTGTCAGCCGTAGGGATGATTACCGACCCTAAGCAGGCCGAAGATATTCTGCAGAGTGGTGTGGACGTCATAAGTATTGCCCGCCAGTCACTTCGTGACCCCTACTGGCCGCTAAGAGCGGCTCACGAGTTGGGTGTTGAAGATGTGAAGTGGCCTTGGCAGTACGAGCGCGGAAAGTTCCCTAAGAACTAATCTCGCTGGGTGGCGTCTTGAACTTCGCCAACCAGCTCTTCGAGGATGTCCTCGAGGAACAGCACACCAGTGATTTTGCCACCGCGGTCAAAAGATTTAGCCATGTGTGCACCGACGCGCTTCATGGATGCCAATGCGTCTTCAAGCTCCATACCCGAGGACAGCGAAATCAGGTTTCGAATTCTCTTCGCCGGAAGTGGCTGATCTACTTCGTCAAGTCGCAAATCAATTACGTCTTTGAGGTGAATGTAGCCGTAGATTTCACCGTTGTCATCGCGAAGCGGGTAGCGCGAGTAACCGTACTTTGCTACCGCTTGTTCGATTTCGCGAGGAGTAACGTTTGCGTCGAAAGAAATTACTTCTTCAGGCTTAATAGCAATGTCTCGAACTTTCTTTTCAGTGAATTCGAAAGTGTTTGAGAGTGTTCCGCTCGCGTCTTGCAAAACACCCTCACGCGTGGAGTGCTCGACAATGTCTTCAACCTGATCCAAGGTGAATGCAGAGTTTGCATCTTCGCGTACCTTCACTCGGAACAAACGGAGAATAACGTTTGCTGCGGCATTCAAGAACCAGATGACCGGCCTTACCGCTTGAGCGAATCCGTAAAGTGCCGGCACCAAAATCAGAGCCGTACGCTCAGGTACCGAGAAAGAAATGTTCTTTGGCACCATTTCACCGATTACCACGTGGAAGAAAGAAACCAACGCGAGCGTGATGCCAAAGGCAATGCCGCCACCAACCTCTTCACCAAAACCTGAAAGCAGCGGGTGCAGCAAGGCGTGCATGCTCGGCTCAACAATTAGCAAAATCAAAAGCGAACAAATGGTCACTCCGAGCTGCGTTGCGGCAAGCATTAGTGAAACGTTCTCCATGGCCTTGATGGTGATGCGTGCCGGGCCACTGCCAGCTTCGGCACGAGGCTCAATCTGGGCGCGGCGGGCCGACATCAGGGCAAACTCGGCGCCGACAAAGAAGGCGTTGCCCACCAATAGCAGGGCAAACCAGCCAAGCCCAGACCAGGCGTCAGTCATCTGAATCACCCGCCAAGAGGTTCTCAGGGATGAATCGCACGCGGTCTACTCGTCGGCCATCCATGCGCTCGACCTTGAGCTCGCCCCCATCGATGGCAACCAAATCGCCTGCCTCAGGGATGCGTCCAAGTTTGGCCATGATGAAGCCACCGACGGTTTCGTAAGAACCGTGCTCCGGAATCTTGATTGCCATTTCGCGAAGCTCATCTGGGCGAACCATGCCCGGAAACAGGATGGTGGAATTTGCTCCGCGAGTAACACCTGGTTTGGCGCGATCGTGTTCGTCGCCTAGTTCACCAACCAGCTCTTCAATCAAGTCTTCGAGCGTGGCCACTCCGGCAGTGCCACCGTACTCGTCGACCACGATAGCCATTTGCAAACCTTTGGCGCGCAGATCGACCATCAAAGTTTCTAGGCGCATTGTCTCTGGCACTCGCACCGCGGGCACCATGATTGCGGTGACCGGCACGCTCGCGCGTTTTTCGCGCGGCACGGATGCGGCTTGCTTTACGTGAGCCACTCCAATAACGTCGTCGCTCGAACCTTCGACTACCGGAAAACGTGAGTAACCGGTTTTGATAGACAAGGCAACCAAGTCGGCAACAGTTTCTTCTTGCGAAATGATTGCGGTGCGCGGACGCGGGGTCATGATGTCTGCGGCGGTTAGTTGAGAAAGTGCCAACGTCTTAGTAAGCAAAGTTGCAGTTTGCGCATCGAGAGCGCCTACCGTGGCGGAGCGGCGAATCAGTGAAGAAAGTTCTTCTGCAGTACGCGTGGAGGAAAGTTCTTCTTTTGGCTCAATTCCGAATGCACGAACAACACCGTTGCCAACCTTGTTGAGAATGAAAATCATCCAGCCAAATAGCCAGGTAAAACCGAGTTGAAAATTCACCACAAACTTCGACACCTGGAGAGGAATGCTCAGGGCCAGTTTCTTAGGCACCAGCTCCCCGATCAGAGTGCTAAACAGAGTGGCCAGAATCATGCCGATGGCAAAGCTGAAGCCTTTGAAAGTTGGACTCAATAGAGAGGTAAGCGCCGGCTCCGCCAGAAAACCGGTGAGCATCGTGGTGAGTGTGATTCCCAGCTGAGCACCAGACAGATGGGTGCTGGTTCTTTTCAGTGCTCGAATTGTGGCGCCGAGGCCTTTTTCGCCTCTGCTGGCCCTAGCTTCGAGGTCGCTGCGCTCCAGGTTGACCATGGAAAACTCGCTTGCGACAAAGACTCCGGTACCAAGCGTGAGCAGGGCACCGAGGGCTAACAGGATCCAGTCGCTCATTGCCTTCCAGCATACTGCCGGCCCATTTTGAGCAGGTAGGCTTGAGAGCGGATTTGAAGCGACAAGCGATAAGGTGGTCATTTTGTCAGGCAATGCTGGAACTTCGGCAGACGACAATACATTCGGCGCAAACGACTGGTTAGTCGATGAAATGTATGCACAGTGGAAAGCAAATCCAGATGCGGTAGACCGCTCCTGGTGGCCAATCCTCGAAAAATACCAACCAACCAGCGCGTCTCACGCCACCACAACTGACGGACACACTCAGGCGGCCCCTGCCGTAACTGCCAGCGCACCGGTAGCGGCAGACGCTCCGCTAGTGGCAAAGACAACTCGCGTGGAGCCTAAGGCTGCCCCGATTCCGGCTCAGGCTCCAATCACCACAGCAATCAACATCATCGATGAAAATGCTGCGCCTGAAGAAGACAAGGTCGACTTCCTAAAGGGTATGGGCAAGGCACTTGCCGCAAACATGGACGCGTCGATTCAGGTACCTACCGCAACTTCGGTGCGCACGATTCCTGCCAAGTTGATGATCGACAACAGAATTGTGATCAACTCAAATCTTGCTCGCACAGTCGGCGGAAAAGTTTCTTTCACCCACATCATTGCCTTTGCAATTATTCGTGCACTGAAGGAATTCCCTTCACAAAACGTTTACTACTCCGAGATTGACGGCAAGCCGGCTGTTGTAACACCGGCTAACGTGAACTTCGGTCTTGCAATCGACATTCCAAAGCCAGACGGCACCCGCGCACTTCTAGTTCCAAACATCAAGAAGGCAGAGAAACTTAACTTCGCAGAATTCCTAGCTGCATACGACGTGCTGGTTAAGAAGGCACGCGACAACAAGTTGACCGCCGACGATTTCGCTGGCTCAACCATTTCGCTAACCAACCCTGG